>JACSRL010000584.1 GCA_014879765.1 Anaerolinea sp.
GATTCTCTGTGCCGTATGCCTCAGGGCGGGGAGACCCCGCCCCTACGATGGATGCCACGGCGCGGTGGGACGGGGAAACCCCGCCCCTACGGCTGTGGTCAGGGGGGGCTTGCGTCGATCAGCGCCTGCAAGGCCGGTTGTTCTTCACTGCGGGTGGGATCCAACGCCAACGCGTCCTCGAACGCGGCCAGGGCCTCCGGGCCGCGGCCGGCGCGCGCCAGCGCATAGGCCAGCACCAGGTGGGCATCGGCGCTTTGCGGCGCCCGGCTCACCGCGGCGCGATAGGCGGTCAACGCGGCCTCGGTCGCGCCCTGTTCCTCCAGCAACGCCCCCTGCCGGATGTAGGCCAGCGGAAAGTCGGGCCAGGTTACGCTGATAGCGCCGAACTCGGCCAGCGCCTGGTCGCTGAGCCTGAGCGCGGCCAGCGCCTCGGCCACCCCCACCCGGTCATCGACGATCTCCTGGCCCTCCACCGCGGCCAGTTGCTGATAGAGGACCAGCGCCTGGCCGGGGCGGCCGGCCCGCAGCGCCTCGTCGGCCTGGGCGCGGACCGCGGCCCGCTCGGCCGCGCTCATGGCGGCGAAATCGACGCGCCGCGCCGCGGCCTGGGCCGGCGTCGCGTCAGCCGCGACGCTGGCGGCCGCCCGCCGCAGCCCGGCGCGCAGCTCGGCCAGGGAACGGGCGGGGGACTGGTTGCCGGCGGGCGCCAACGTCTGCGCCCGAGCCAGAAAAGCGGCAGCCTGCCGTGCGGTCTCATCCGCGGCCGCGCCGGCTTCCGGGTCCAGCGCCCGCGCGCTGAAGGCCAGCCCCAGCGCGTACCAACTCTCCCAACGCCCCTGGTCGATGGCCAGCGCGGTCAGGGCCGCCGCGGCGGCCTCGTCCACCCGCCCCAGTCGCACCAGCATCTCCGCCTGCCGGCCGTGGAGCGCGCTCATGGTCGGCGCCAGCTCAGCAGCCTGCTGATAGGCCAGCAACGCCGCGTCATACGCCTCCAGGCCGCGTTGGGCGTCGCCCAGCAACTGCTGCGCCTCGTAGCGCGCCGGCGCCAGCGCCACGGCCTGCTGGGCCGCGGCCAACGCCTCTTCCCAGGCGCGCTGGCCGATCGCACTGCGCCCGGCGGCCAGCGCGGCGCGATAATCATCGCCGGCCGCCGCATCGGGCGTCCCCTGCCAGCGGGCCTGCATGGCCTGCAAGCCCAGGTTATCGGGCAGCGCCTGCAAGCCCCGGTCGACGATCTGCAAGGCCTGGGTGACCTGGCCGGTGCTGCCCAGGCTGTTAGCCCACAGCCCGTAGGCCAGCCAGGCGGTGGGGTCCAGCGCCAGCGCGGCCTGGAAGTGCTCGGCCGCCTGCGCCGGGGATGCGCCCTGCTGCAAGGCCCACGCGCCCAAGCGCACCTGGGTCATGGGGTCTTCGGACGCGGCGGCAGCCTGGCTGGCGAGCAGCGCGGCCAGGTCCGGCGCCGCGTCCACCGGCGGCGTCTCCGATCCGGTGATGGCTGTGGTCGCGCTGAGCGGCGCCGCCGGAGCAATCAGCGCCGGAGTCAACGGCGCGGTCGCGCTGATGGGCGCGGCGGGGGGTGGGTAGCGGCTGGCCAGCGCGCTGAACTGCTCGGCGGCGCGGGCAGCCTCTCCCTGACGCAAGAAGAAGGCGCCCGCGCTGGCCTGGGTGACCGCGTCGTGCGGCGCCAGTTGCAAGGCAGCCAGATAGGCAGCCTCAGCTTGCGCGGGGTCGCCCAGCGCCTCCCAGACCCGGCCCAGCTCGCGCTGCAAGACCAGTCTGGTGGCGGGGAACTTGGGACCGCCGCCGGTGGGGCCGGCCTCCGCGCGTTGCAGCGCCTGCTGGAGCTCCGTCAGTGCGGCCGGCGGGTCGGCGATCAGCAGCAGATCGACCAGTTGCTGCCAGGCTGTTGCGTCGTCCGGGCGGGCGCGCAGCACACCCCGCCAGTGCTGGATGGCCGCGTTGGTCTGCCAAGCCGGGTTGGCCGAGTCGAGCAGCGCCAGCAGGCGCTGGGCATAGCCGTTTTCGGGACTCAGCTCCAGCACGCGCCGGAGGATCGGCCGCAGCTCCTGGGGGCTGAGCTGGGCCAGGGGCGGGCCGGCGCGCTTGAACAGCTCGGCTGTGCTGCCATCTTGCAGCTCCCAGCGCAGCAGCGGGGTGAAGCGTTCGCGCAACAGCCCATCGCCGCGGTTCCACAGGTCGCGTGTCGCGCGGTGATTCTGCCGGTTGGCCAGGGTGCTGCGGTCGTCGCTCTTGACCAGCACATAGTCGAAATCAAGGAAATCGGTCAGGTAGCTATCCCGCTGCGGCACGTCGCCCACCTCCAGGTTGATGGCGCCAGGCCGGCCCTGCACGCGCGCCAGCTCAGCTTCATAGGCGAAGGTGGAGTACTCGAAGTCCAGCAGCTTGGAAAGCGACACGAAACGGTTGACCTGGTCGGCCTGGCCGCTGGCTTCGATGTCCGCGATGACGGCATCGACGATGGCCTGCACCGGCCAGCGATGCGGCTTGGGCGGGTACTGATAATAGAGAAAGGCCAGCGGGTCGATGGCCAGGGGCCGGTCGGTCACGCGGTCGTTGAAGGGGTTGTGGGCGTCCTGCACCGGCACGTGCAGCGCCTGGTTCCAGGCGGCCGGCGCGCCCCAGCTCATGACGAAGAAGAGCGTCACCTGGAAAAGCGCGGTGACGGCCACCAGGGCCGCGGCCAGGCCGCGGCGGCGCAGCCCGACGATCCAGGCGGCGCTGAGCAGCGCGGCCGCCGGCAACACGGGCAACAAATAGCGCACGTTCTGCCGGGTGACCATGGTGATGATGGCCACGCCGCTGGCCAGCCAGAGCAGGGTGAACCAGTTGCCGCGCTGCCGCCAGCGCAGCAGGCCCACTGCCAGCCCCACCAGCAGCAGAATATAGGGCCAGATCAGCAGCCCCTCGTCGAATTTCAGCAGGTACCAGGTCACCGGTTTGGCCGCCAGGTGGACGTCGCGCGTCACCTCGCCAGCGTTGAAGGCCAGGATGCCCAGATGGCTGATGTACCAGGGCGCGGCCAGCAGCGCGGCGATCAGGCCGGCCAGCGCCATGTTGAGCAGCCGCTGCGCCAGGTCATGTCCGGCCGGCGCCAGGCGGCTGCCCGGCTGCCAGGCCAGCAATTGGCGCCAGGCTGCCCGGCCGTTGGCCAGCAGCGCGCGGGCGACCACGACCAGCAGCGGGCCGATGGTCATGATGATGAAGGCGTTCTTGGTCAGGGCGGCCACCCCCAACGCCAGGCCGAAGAGCAGCGAGGCGCGGCGGCGGCTGAAGTCCTCGGTGCGCAGCAGGCAGATCAGCGTGATCAACACCAGCGCGGTCAGCGCCATGTCCACGTAGTAGGTGCGCGACTGCAAATAGATGGCAGGGTAGAAGGAGAAGATGAACGCAGCCAGCAGCCCAGTGCGCCAGTCGTAGAGGCGGCGCCCGATGAGGTAGGCGCCGACGATGGCCAGCGCGAACCAAAGGGTGGTGGTGAAGCTGGTCACGTCGGAGCTGACGCCCAGCAGCGCATAGAGCGGCTCGGTCAGCAGATAGCCCACCGGCGGCCAGAAGGTGGTCGCCTGATTGATGCGCATCAGCAGCTCAGGGCCGGGGTCCCGCAGCGCCTGGAAGATGGCCATGCTGGCGCGCGCGTGGTTGCCGGTGTCGCCGTACAGTGAGCGGCCGTCCTGCTGCAGCCAAAGCACATTGGCGAGCGCGTGGAAGAGGATCAGCAGTCCCAGCACCACCCAAGGCAGCCAGCGCGCCGCATCGACTGGGCGCTGCCGATCTCGTCGCTTCTCGTTAGTAACTGTCACCCTGTCACCTTGTCACCCTGCCATCTCATCGTTCCTGCCAGCACTGGGCAGCCAGCGTCACATCCTGCACGTCGATGCGGCCATCGGGGTGCAGGTCATAGCGCGCCGGCGCGGGCGGCAC
The DNA here is from genome assembly GCA_014879765.1 of Anaerolinea sp. GTDB lineage: Bacteria > Chloroflexota > Anaerolineae > JAAEKA01 > JAAEKA01 > JAAEKA01. The sequence goes on from JACSRL010000584.1 coordinate 3,943, forward strand.
AGTCTGATTGAACGCGCCGGCCACCGACTGCACGTCGGTGATGTCGATGGCGCCATCCTGATTGACATCGCAGCGGGGGTGTTGCAGATAGATGCGGTTGCTGAAGGCGATGGGCTCGTTGCCGGCCGACCAGAGCTCGACCCGCACGAAGCCAGGCTGGCTGAGATCGATGGCCACCGGCTGGCTGGGGTCGATGGGCTGATGATCGACGATGTAGCTGAGTTGCGTGCCGGGCTGTTGCGCCACCTGCACCAGCCGGACCTGGGCGCCGGCCGGCAGCCCGGCGGCGGTGACCAGCAACTGGCCGCTGCCGGGCATGACCGGGTGCGAGCCGCCCATGACGGCCGGGCCAAGCCGCAGGTCCAGCACGCCGTCAAAGCGGTCGATGCGGCCAAAGAAGGCGCGGCAGGCGGTCAGCCCGGCCAGCAGCGCGTCCTGCGACGGGTCGGGCGCGTTGATCCAGGTCACCATGTGGGTGCGGGGGGAGGTCAGGGGGCCGCCGTGCTGGTCGCTGGCGGCGATGCCGCACAGGTTCACGCCGTTGGCCGCCAGCAGATCCCACAGCTTCAGGTGATGCGCCAGATCGATCCCCTGCCGCTCGAGATACATCTCCATCAGGTCCATCTTCCAGGCTCGCACCGGCAGCAGGGTGCTCAGCCGGTCTTGCACCATGGCTTCCTGCTGATCGTCGGGCAAGATCGGCTGGTAGTCTGCGCCGAAGGGGTGGTTCAGCGCGGCCAGTCCGCCGGCAGCCTGCACCACGGGGGTGAACACGGACGGATAGAGGTCGGGCCAGCCGGGGCGCAGCGTCGTCGTCCGGGGCAAATAGGGGTTGCTGTGCCAGGCGCCCGCGTTTTGCTCCCATCCCACATGCTGCACCACGCCATAGGCTGCCTGCAGGCGCTGGGCGACGGGACGCTGGCTGGCCACGTTGGCGGCCGGGTCCTGTTGCCGGCTGGTGATGGAGAAATCGCTGAGCTGCAGGCAGGCCGCGGCGTTGTTGCGGCTGCCCACGCGCAAGGTCAGCTCCTGGATGGCGTTGTCATCGCCATCGGGCAGCAGGCCGGCGTCGGCCAGCAGGGAACGTTGGATCGTGGTCCCCCTGTCATCCTGAGGCCCGGCGAAGGATCCCCCGCTCCCCGGTGGCTCGGCGAAGGATCCCCCGGCCACCGGGATGGTCACCGTCACCACCCGGCTGCTGGCCACCACAGAGGACGGCTCGCCGGCCGGCGCCAGCCGATAGACCAGCTCCTGCGGCCGGGAGAGACCTTGCGCCACGTCGGTGTGCCAGGAGAGGCCGAAGCGGATCTCGGCGAAGGCGTCGGCGCTGCTGCTGGCGTCACAACGGGCCACATTGACCGTGAGCAGCGGGTCGCTGACCAGCGGGCGGACGAAGGATTGTCCGCCGATAGGGCGTTGCTGGTAGTTCAGGGCGCGGTAGGTGAAGCTGCCGAAGCGGCTGGCCGGGTCTTGCAGCGCCATGCGCAGCGTCCCCTGGTTCAGCGCGGCCGACGCCTGGCCAGCGCCGCTCTTCAGCGCGTCCAGCCAGCCGATCTGCCAGCCGCGATACTGGGGATCGATGCCCGGCGGATGAGGCACGGCGATGTCCAGCGTCGCGTTGATGGTCGCGCCGGCCAGGTTGAGCGGCAGATCCATGCTCTGCACGTACATCTTGTTGTGATCGCTCCACCAGAGCACGTCCACCCCCTTGGCCTGGGCCCAGGCGGTGTGGTATTGCATGGAGCCTGGCTGCGCGCCGGCGTTGTGGTTGCTCCAGCCGTGCAGGTGGAGCTGCGTCGAATACCACTGGCCCGCGCTGGCCGGCCCGCTGTCAGGAGGGCCCTCGGCGCGGGCCGGCAGCGCCAGCGTCAACATGCCCACCAGCGCCAGCGTCAACACGCCTGCCAGCTTCAGCCGCCAGCCCCTCGCCGCCCGTTGCCCGCCCAGCGCGCCTCTGGCAGCATTCATCCTTCCACCTTCAGCATTCATCATTGCTCCTCATGGTTCCTGCCGCAGCGCGTCCAGCGCCTGGCGTGCGCTCTCGCGGCCTGGATCGATGGCCAGACCAGCCTCGAAGGCCTCGATGGCGGCGGCGTTCTGGCCGGCGCGGCTCAGGGCAAAGGCCAGGGTGAAATGGGCGTCGGCGTTGTCGGGAGCGACGCCCACAGCCTCGCGATAGGCGGCCAGCGCGCCGGCCTGGTCGCCCTGTTCCTCCAGCAGCGCGCCGCGGCGGATGGCGGCAAAGGGGAAATCGGGCCATTCGGCGCTGATAGCCGCAAAGCCGGCCAGCGCCTCATCGACGCGACCCAGCGCGGCCAGGGCGTTGGCCACACCCATGCGGCTGGCCCGGTCCTGGGGATCGACCGCGACCAACTGCTGGTAGATCGCCAGCGCCTCGGCCGGCTTGCCAAAGCGCAGGTCGCGGTCGGCCTGGAGGCGCGTTTCGTTGCGTTCCTGCACGGTCATGCTGGCATAGTCTGGCCCGGTCTCGGCCGCGGGCGCGGTGGAGGGGAGGGCCGCGCGCAGCTCCTCCAGCGCGCGCGCCGGTGAGATGTTGTCGGTGGACGCCAGTTCCTGGGAGCGCAGCAGCAAGGCCTCAGCCCAGCGGGCCGCCTCGCCGGCATCCATGGCGCTTGCGCTGCTC
>JACSRL010000142.1 GCA_014879765.1 Anaerolinea sp.
GGCCCGGTCTTCACCAACCTGCTGCTGGCCGACGAGATCAATCGTGCGCCCGCCAAGGTGCAAAGCGCCCTGCTGGAAGTGATGCAGGAGCGGCAGGTGACGATTGGCCGCGAAACGCACAAGGTGCCGCATCCCTTTTTGGTGATGGCCACGCAAAACCCTATCGAGTCTGAAGGCACCTACCCGCTGCCGGAGGCGCAGGTGGACCGCTTCATGCTCAAAGTGCTGGTGGGTTATCCCAGCCCGACTGAGGAATTTGTAATTGTGGAGCGCATGACCAGCGTGGTGCAGGCGGTGCAGCGCATCATCAGCACCGAGGCGCTGGTGGCGCTGCAAAAAGAGGTGGATGGCGTCTACGTCGATCCGGCGCTGATGGAGTATGCCGTCAAGCTGGTGACCGCCACGCGCCAGCCGCACACGGTGGGGCAGGGCGATCTGGCCCACTATTTGACCTTTGGCGCCAGTCCGCGCGCTTCGATTAACCTGATTTTGGCGGCGCGGGCGCTGGCCTTTTTGCGCGGGCGCGGCTACGCGCTGCCGCAGGACGTGAGCGATTTGGCGCTGGATGTGATTCGTCACCGGCTGGTGCTCTCTTACGAGGCGCTGGCGGACAACGTGACCAGCGATGAACTGTTGAAGCGTATTTTAACCGTTGTGCCCCAACCCCAGGTGCCCCTGCATGAACGTGCCAACAGTCGATCCTACGCTTAAGCGCGTCTCGCCCGACGAGATTTTGCAGCGGCTGGAGTGGCGCGTCATTCGGCGGCTCGATGGCCTGATGCAGGGGGATTACCGCACCCTGTTTTACGGCACAGGCATTGACTTTGCCGACATTCGCGAATACCAGGCCAACGACGACATCCGCCACATCGACTGGAACGTGACGGCGCGCATGGACAGCCCATACGTGCGCCAATTTGTGGAGGATCGGGACGTGACGGCCTGGTTTTTGCTCGATTTGAGCCCGTCGATGGGGTTTGGCCCGGCGGCGCGGCCCAAACAGCTGGTGCTGGCTGAGTACGTGGCCACGCTGGCACGGCTGCTGGTGCGCAGCGGCAACCGGGTGGGGGCAATTTTGTACAACCGCCAGGTGGAGCAGACGATCCCGCCGCGCGGCAGCCGCAACCAGGTGCTGCGCCTGATGCGCGCCATTTTGCAGCAGCCGGGTGAGGCCAGCGGCCACGCCACCGATTTGACCCAGCTGCTGCAAGCGGGACTGAACACATTTAAGCGGCGCTCGCTGGTGTTTGTGATTTCGGATTTTATCAGCGAACCGGGGTGGGAACGGCCGTTATCCCTCCTCAACCGCCGCCATGAACTGGTGGGCATCCGCCTGTATGACCCGCGCGAAGTAGAACTGCCGGATGCGGGCATGATTGTGGTGGAAGACGCCGAGACGGGCGAGCAGCTGCTGGTGGACACCGGCCATCCCGAATTCCGCCGCCGCTTTTTGGCCGCCGCCGAACGGCGCGAAGCGGATCTCAAGACCACCCTCAAGCGAGCGGGCGTCGATCTGTTTGGCATCTCCACGGAAGAAGATTTGGTGGGGGCAATTGTGCGCATGGCGGGCCTGCGCAAAAGGCGGCGGCGATGACCTTTATCTGGCCCATCATGCTGCTGTCTTTGCTGCTGCTGCCGCTGGTGGTCTGGTATTACCTGCGGCAGGTGCGAATTCGGGATCGGGGTACGGCCGTTCTCGGCCCGCTAGGCATTGTGCGTGGGGGGGATGGAACGGCCGTTGGTCGCCGTCGCCACGTGCCGCCAAGTTTGTTTGCCGTCGGGCTGACCCTGCTGCTGTTCAGCCTCTCCCGTCCGGAGCTGCCGGTGAGTTTGCCGCGCATCGAAGGCACCGTGATTCTGGCGTTTGACGTCTCCAGCAGCATGTTGGCCGAAGATTTGGAACCCAATCGCATCGAAGCGGCCAAAGAGCAGCCAGCGCAGCAGCGCGCGGCCATCCAGCCCGGTGGGCGACCAGGACTGGGTCAGGCGGAAGCTCTGGCCGCTGTACGCGCCCCCGCTGCCGCTGAGCGCGGGCTGCAGCAAGGTGGGAGCGGTCGGCGGCCGGTCGTTCTCCATGCCCAGCCAGACCAGATTGGCGCCATCGATAGCCGGCGCGCCGGCCCTGGCGCCGCGGCCTGCCCAGCGCAGCAGCGCGGGGGTTTCCTGGCCCGGCTCGGTGAGAAAGGCCACCGGCAGATCGAACAGGTCCAGCCCGCGCTGCGCGGCCAGCCGCTCCAGCGTGTGGTGCAGCTCCGAGCCGCTGCTGGCGCCCACCTCGCTGGCCAGCGAGCCCCAGCGCAGGCTGTCGCGGTTGTGGCTGGTGAGCAACATGCCGCGCAGGCTGAGCAGCGCCAGCGCCAGCACCGCCACGGCCAGGGCCACCCGCAGCGTCACCGCGCGGCCAAAGATGAGCGCATAGAGGCCAAAGAGGGCCAGCATGATGGCCAGGATCGCGCCGGCGCTGATCAGAAATGCAGCCTGGGGCGCGCCCTTCCACGCCTCGGTGTACTGCGCCAGCCAGACGGCCACGGAGGCGAGGATCACCAAACCGGCGATCAGCAGGGCCATCCCCTCAGCCCGGTGCTCGTCCAGGCGAAGCAGGTCCAGCGCGGCCTGCACGGCCAGGCCGCTCAGCAGCGCCAGGGGCAGCACCAACACGGCCAGATCGGCCGCGGTGCGGCCGCCGCGCAGCAGCAACAGCGCCAGGGCCACGGCCAGCCAGAGGCCCAGCCCCTGCGCCAGCCAATGACGCCGGCGCAGCCCCACCGCCAGCCCGGCCAATCCGACCAGGAGCGTCAACGGCTCCAGCCACAGCAGGTTCAGCGCCAGCCCCGGCAGCGATTCGTCGCCGCGGAAGCCGCGCAGCCAGACCGCGGGCAGCTCAGCCAGGGCGGCCAGCCCACCTGGCTGGAAGAAAAAGCCGGTGGCGCCCAGCAGCAGGATCGCCACGAAGGCCAGGCCGGCCGTGGCCAGGCCCGCCGTCGCCGGGCGGCGTTCCCCGGCCGGCACCAGGGCCATGGCCGCCAACGGCGCTGCGGCCTGCAGGATCGAGTAGCTGATAGGCGCGGAGAGCAGCAGCAGCGCCAGGCCGGCCGCCAGCCACACGGCGCAGCCGCGGCCGCGGCTGCGCCGCCAGCCGGCCAAGCCGACGATCAGCATCATGCCGGCCAGCAGGGCCAGGCTTTCGCCGGCAGCGCTGCGGCTCCAGAAGACCAGGGTGGTGGACAGGGCGAGGAGCAGCGCGGCCGCCAGCGCGCCCAGCCGGCCCAGCTCGGCGCGCAGGCCATAGGCCAGCAGCACGGTGACGCTGCCGGCCAGCGCGGGCAGCAGCCGCGCCCAGCTCTCGCTGGCCTGGGCCATCAGGAAGATCAGCCAGTGCAGGTTGAGCAGCAGCGGGCTGACGCCGGCCGCGGGCAGTCCGCCGCGGCTGGCGACCAGGTCCAGCGCGGCCATGGCCTGGGTCGCCTCGGCCGGGCTCAGCGGCGCCGCGCCCAGGTTGGCCAGCCGCAGCAGCAGCGCCAACAGACCGATGGCCGCGTAGCCCAGCCGCTCCAGGGTGAGCCAGGCCAGAGTGCGTTCCAACGCCGGGATGTGGGTCGAAGAAGGTGCAGCAGATACTGTCATAGTCGAATCACACCAATTGGCAATTGGCAATTGTCAATTGTCAATTGTCAATTGGCAATTGGCAATTGGCAATTGTCAATTGCTCGTTGCATCATCGGCGGTTGCGGTAGATGCGCACGCCGTCCACATCGTACACCAATTCCATGATCTGCGCCAAGCGCGCCTCGGACTGGGGGGTGACGCCGTAGGCTTGGCGCTCCTGCTCGCCCACCAGCACGTAGTCGATCTGCCAGCGGTCCAGCAGCCCTTGCAGCTCGGCGCCGGTGGCGCTGCCGTAGATGCGCTCGATGACCGGCCTGCGCTGATCCTGCACCGCGGTATTGCCGCGCCATTGCAGCTCGTGCCCTTCCCAGCCCAGCAGCGTGGGCAGGCCGGTCTGCGCCGAGATGCGGCCGGCGTAGGTGTAGGAGCCGCCGTAGGCTTCCAGCACCGTGGCCACGCCGGGCACGTTCTGGCGCAGCCAGGCTGCCGCGGCCATGTCGGCCGGCTGCTGGCGGGCCAGGTAGGCCGCGCCGTCCAGCGTCGGCGTGGTCTGGAAACGCTCGGCGCGGGTATAGGTGGCGAAGACTGGATAGAAGAGCCCGGCCACCGTCAGCAGCGCGATCAGCGTCAGGCCGCCCCAGCGCAGCGCCCGCCCGGCGTAGCGCGCCAGATAGACCACGCTGAAGGCCGCGACCAGCGCCAGCAGCACCCAGGCCTGATAGTAGAACTTGAACACCGTGTTCATGCGCGTGCCAAAAGTATCACGCAGATAGACGAACTCCACGCTGAAAGTCAACAACAGCGCCGTCAGCAGGAGGAGCAGGGCGAAGGTGACGACGGGGAGAGAGGGTGAGGGAGTGAGGGGGAGACTCTCACCGCTCGGGCCGGTCTCCGACCGTGCCCGCTCACCGCTTGGGCCGGTCTCCGACCGTGCCCGCTGTGCCATGCCGCCCAGCAGCGCCAACACCCAGGCAATCATCCCCGCCAACAGCAAATAGGTCCAGGGCGCGCCAAGGCGGATTCCGGCCACCGCGCCGGCCAGTTGGCCCAGACTGGCAATGCCAGCCTGCTGCACCATGGGCAGCTCCCGCAGCCGCGCCACCAGCGCCTGCCCGCCAGGAGTGGCCAGACCCAGCAGCAGCGCCGCGGCCAGAAAAACGATGGGCAAGAACACCGTCAACGCCAGATACCCCGCCCCCCGGCGCCACAGGCCAGCCTGGCCGCGGCTCAGCGCGATCAACAGCAGGATCGCGGCCGCCAGCAGCGGGCCAAACATGACAAAAAAGTGCGCCAGGCGGGTGGGATTGATGAAATTGGGCAGGATGCCGCCGGCCTGCGACTGGAAGCCGGCATAGAAGGGCAGGTAGAGCAAGACGCCGGCCACGCCCAAGGCCCCAGCGCCCAGCACAGCCTGGCCGGCAACGGGCCAGCTCAGCCCGCCGCGCCGCCAGGCCAGCGCCGTGCCCAGCGCCAGCATCACCAGAAAGACGTAGATGGGAAAGTCCCACGTGTTGAGAAAGGCCAGCCCGCCCAGGCAGAGCGCGTAGAGGGCGAAGCCCGCGCCGCGCAGGGGGAAGATGTCCAGAATCTCAGAGAACGATGAAGACAGAATGATGAACGATGAACGATGAACGGTCGCCTCGTCGCCTTGTCGCCTTGTCGCCCTGTCTGCCCCCAACACCAGGGCCAGCGCCAGGGCCACGGCCAGCAGCACGAAGGGCAGCCCCAGCACGTGCGGGTGCATGTCGCCCAGCAGGAAGCTGAAGAAGGGGAACTCGTCGATCACCTCCATGGCGTTGCCGGCCAGGTCGCGGTCGGTGAGCACCCGGCTGGCGCGCCACCACCAGTAGAAGCGCTCCGGCGCCAGCCCGGTGATCTGCGGACAGTTGGCCAGCGGCTCGGTGTAGCCGGAACCGCCCAGGCAACTGAGGTCCTTGATGTCCAGCCAGCGCCAGAAGGCCAGCGAGCCCAGCCCGATGCCCTGCATCGACTCCAGAAAGCCGGCCAGATTGCCCAGCAGCGCGACGTAGAGCGCGCCCAGCAGGCCGGCCAGGGAGGCGAGACGTGAAACGTGATGCGTGAAACGTGATGCGTGAGCCGTGAAACGTGACGCCAGCAGCGCGGCGGCCATGTCGTAGGCCACGGAGAAGGCGGCCACGGCGGTCAGGCCAAACCAGGCGGCCAGACCCACGTTGAAGGCCACGGCCGGCGCCAGCCCGCTCAACTGGGTCAGGCTGGCCAGCATGACGTAGCCGAAATAGTAGTAGCTGATGCCATAGCCGGCCAGCCACGGATCCAGCGGCGGGAAGCTCTCGCTGCGCAGGATGCCGTTGAGGAAGGTCAGCTCCATCCACTTCTCGCCGCCGGCCGTGGTGATCTCGGGGCTGTAGCTGCGCACCAAGGCCCACAGCATCATGGCGGCCAGGAAAAGGCCCTCGGTCAGCAGGATCAGACGCCAGTGGCTGCGCAGCCAGACCAGGAGGGGCAACTGGTGAAACGTGAAACGTGAAACGTGATCGGATGCACCCGCGGCGGCCGTGTCGCTTCGGACGGGTGCGTGGTTCACTGAGGGCGCGGGGCGGCGCAGGCCGGCGCGGCCCAGCCAGAGCGAGAGGGCCGCGACCAGCGCCAGGCTGGCCAGCGCGCCGCCCACGCTGTTGCGCAGCAGACCCAGGCTGCCCCCCATCCACAGCACGTAGGTCACCAGCAGCAGTCCCAGCGGCTTGGCCAGGGCATAGCCGCGGCTGGGCAGCGCGCCAAAGAGCCGCCAGGCCAGCGGCAGCGCCGCCAGGGCGAACAGTTGAATGACCAGCCAAAAACGCAGTACTTCGATCATAGTTGCTCAAAAATTACTACTCAGCCGCCGGGTGCGGGCACGTGGATCGAGTAGGCCGCCGGGTGAGGGCACGTGGATCGAGTAGGCCGCCGGGTGCGGGCACGTGGATCGAGTAGGCCGCCGGGTGCGGGCACG
>JACSRL010000501.1 GCA_014879765.1 Anaerolinea sp.
CGCGCGTCATGGACGAATCGCTGGGTGAGAGGAGGTGTGAACGGATTTCGGGAGCGGATTGAACGGATGCGTGCATGTCATCCGTTCAATCCGCTCCCAAAATCCGTTCACCGAGCTTCCGTTACTTCAACCAATCTGGCACAACCAACCATTGCTTGCTGATGCGATGCTCGGTGATATCCTTGGGTGGAAAGATACGACGGTATTCCAGGCTACGCCGGCCAAAGTTGATCAGCAGACCTATGGGGCAGCCGGTGACGGCCATATAGCCGATGATCTGGCGCAAGTGGCTGTTGTCCAGCCAACTCAGCGCCTTGATCTCGACAATAACGACATCTGCCACGACAAAATCGGGGATGTAATAGCCGACCATCACCTCCTGATCGTAAACCTCCAGAACCTTCTGGGCCACGTATGCCACGCCAGCAGCGGTCATACGCGCTTCCATCGAACGCTGGTACGTATTCTCTCGCTTGCCTGGCCCTTGCTCGCCATGCACACCCATCGCGCAGCCAAGAACCTTGTAGGTAATATCGTCGTATGGCGTCGCCACGCGTTTGTTTACCATAAGCGTATCCTTTCGTGCTGTCTTCAGATGTCGCCTGTCAAGGCTTCATCATCAAGGTATGAAATGCGCATTGGCACCCGGCACCTGACCACGATCCCGCTTAACCCAAGACCGTGGTCAAGTGCCGGACACTTAACACCAATCCGTTCCCAATCCGCTCAATCCGTTCCCGAAATCCGTTCACAATCCGTTCCCAAAATCCGTTCACAATCCGTTCCCAAAATCCGTTCACACCTCTGCCGGCTCCAGCGCCGCCGCCAGCACGTCGTCCACCTGCTCGGCGAAGATGAAGGTCATCTCCGTGCGAATCGTCTCAGTCAGGTCATCCAGGTCCTTCTCGTTGCGATAGGGCAGGATCACCGTGTCCAACCCCGCCCGCCGCGCGGCCAGCACCTTCTCCTTGACGCCGCCGATGGGCAGCACTTTGCCGCGCAGGGTCAGCTCGCCAGTCATGCCCACGGTGGGCTTGACGGTGCGGCCGGTGAGCAGCGAGACCAGCGCCACGGCCATGGTCACGCCCGCGCTGGGGCCATCCTTGGGCACCGCGCCGGCCGGGATGTGCAGATGGATGTCGGAATTCTCGAAGAACTCCGGATCGATGCCCAGCCGGGTGGCGTTGGCGCGCACCCAGCTCAGCGCGGCCTGCGCGCTCTCCTTCATCACATCGCCCAACTGGCCGGTGATGGTGAAGCCTTTCTTGCCGGCCATCCTGGTCGCCTCCAGGAAGAGGATGTCGCCGCCGGTCATGGTCCAGGCCAGGCCGGTGGCCACGCCGGGGATCTCCGTGCGCTCGGCCACCTCGTCGAAGTACTTGGGCTTCTTCAGATAGTCCACCAGGTTGTCCGGCGTGATCACGAAGGGCCCGCCGCCGCCGTTTTCCGCCACCTGGGTGGCCACCTTGCGGCAGATCGCGCCGATGGTGCGCTCCATGTTGCGCACGCCGGCCTCGCGGGTGTAGTCGCGCACCAGCCGGCGCAGCGCAGCCTCCTCGAAGATGATCTCCTCTGGCCGCAGGCCGTTCTCCCGGATCTGGCGCGGCGTCAGGTAGCCCTGCGCGATCTTGACCTTCTCCTCGGTGGTGTAGCTGTGCAGCTCGATGATCTCCATGCGGTCCAGCAGCGGATCGGGGATGGTGTCCAGCATGTTGGCGGTGGTGATGAACATCACCTGGCTCAGGTCAAAGGGCACATCCAGGTAATGGTCGCGGAACTCGCGGTTCTGCTCCGGGTCCAGCACCTCCAGCAGGGCGGAGCTGGGGTCGCCGCGAAAATCGCGGCCCAGCTTGTCCACCTCGTCCAGCATGAAAACCGGATTGCGCGACTCGACGCGGCGCAGGCTCTGGATCACCCGCCCCGGCATGGAGCCGATGTAGGTGCGGCGGAAGCCGCGGATCTCAGCCTCGTCACGGATGCCGCCCAGCGCCAGGCGCACGAACTTGCGCCCCATGGCGCGCGCGATGCTCAGCCCCAGCGAGGTCTTGCCCACGCCGGGCGGGCCGACAAAGCAGAGGATCACCCCTTCCCGCTCGCGGCGGATCTTGTCGGCCTCGGGTATCTCGTCCTGCGGCTCATCCTTGCGCTCCAACTTGAGCTTGCGCACGGCCAGATATTCCAGGATGCGATCCTTGATGTCGTCCAGGCCGAAGTGATCCTCGTCCAGCACCTGGCGCGCGTGGCTGATGTCCAGGTTGTCATCGGTGCGCTGCTGCCAGGGCAGGCTGACCATCCAGTCCAGGAAGGTTTTGATCACGCTGTACTCGGCGGCCTGGATCGGCATCTTGCGCATGCGGTCCAGCTCGCGCATGGACTCCTTCAAGGCCTCCTCCGGCATGCCGGCCGCGTTGATGCGCTCCTCCATCTCGCTGATCTCGGCCTCTTGCTCGTCCCCTTCACCCAGCTCCTTCTGGATGGCCTTGAGCTGCTCGCGCAGGTAGAAATCGCGCTGCATCTTCTCCATCTCGCCCACGGCCTCGGACTGGATCTTGCGGCCCAGCTCCAGCACCTCCAGCTCCTTGGCCAGCAGCGTGTTGAGCCTGCGCAGCTTCTCGCTGACGCTGTCGATCTCCAGCAGCTCCTGGGCGACGTCAACCTCCAGCCGCAGGCTGGAGGCGATCAGATAGACCAGTTGGCGCGCGTCGTCCACGTTCAGCGCGGCCATCTCCAGCTCTTCCGGCAGATGAGGCGCCAGGTTGATCAGTTGACGGAACTGCTCCTGGGCGTTGCGCGCCAGCGCCTGCAGCTCCACCGTGTCCTCCAGCAGGTCAGGAACCTCCACCACGTCGGCGCGCAGGTAGGGCTGCATCTGCGAGTAGTCCTCGATCTTGATGCGCTCCAGCCCCTGGATGATCAGGCGCACCGTGCCATCGGGCGCGCGCAACATGCGGTGTACCACGGCCAGGGTGCCCACCTGGAAGATGTCGTCGGGATCGGGCTCCTCCTCTTCCGGGTTTTTGCTGGTGAACAGGCCGATGATGCGCGTCTCAGCCTCGGCCAGCGCCTCGTCGATCAGGCGCACCGAGCGGGGCTGGCCCACCGTCAGCGGCAGCCACATCATGGGGTAGACCACCACGCCGCGCAGCGGCAGGATCGGCAGATCCTGGGTGCGCGCATCCAGCTCCCGTGGGCTGGCCAGCTTTTCTTCCGCGCGCACGCGCGCATCACTCTCTTCTTTGTTCCGGCTCTTGCCAAATAAGGACACGTTTTGTCTCCGTTCTATTTTCGAAGTTTCGAGAAACCGGGTTTTTCTCGTGAGGGCATGGTTTTCGTCTGCGCAACAGCCTTTCATGGCGCCATGACCTTGGTCTGCGAGACAAAAACCCGGTTTCTCATGCCGTGCCTGAGCAGTTGCGAAACCAGGTTCTTGCTGCCAATACCCGGTTGCGCATTATACCATAGCCCACGCCGGACAAGGGCAATCTCTCACCCCGCCGCGCCAAGTCTAACACAAGTCTAACGCTGCATGAACTTGGACAAGCAGCCTGCCCCGCGTACAATGACGCCATGAACACACCCTTCTCCCTTCCCACCTTTCTCGATGATCTGGCCTCCGGCGAGCCGATCCCCGGCGGCGGCAGCGCGGCCGCGCTGGCAGGCGCCTTAGGCGCCGCGCTGGCGGCCATGGTGGCCAACCTTACCGTAGGCCGCAAACGTTATGTCGATGTAAACGACCAGATGGAGGCTGTGCTGGCCGAGGCTGAGACGCTGCGCGGCCGGCTGACCGGCCTGGTGGCCGAGGACGCCCAGGCTTTCGCCCAGGTGCGCGACGCCTATCGCCTGCCCAAGGAGAGCGACGAGCAGCAGGCCGCGCGCAACGCCGCCATCCAGGCCGCCATGAAAGGCGCCAGCCTGACGCCGCTGGCCACCATGCATGCCTGCCTGGCTGTGCTGCGTCTGCTGGAACAGGCCGCCACCCTGGGCAATGTCAACGCGGCCACCGACGGCGCAGTGGGCGCGCTGCTGGCCCGGGCCGGCCTGGTGGGCGGCGCGCTGAACGTGCGCGTCAACCTGGGCAGCATCGACGACCCCGCCTTCACCGCCGAGAGCGAGCAGAGCGTGGCCGAGCTGCAGGCCGAGGCCGACGCCATCGTCGCCCGCATCCTGGCCCGCGTCGAAGATCGTCTCGCGCCCTGGTGACATCAACCTGCGGATTGCCCCCCTACCCACATCCGCACACCTCTGCACCCTTCGCAACCGCTCAGCCGGCAGGTGCAAGCAGGTGATCTCGATACGGCGGCCTACTCGATCCGCTCGCTCACACCCGCCGGCTGAACAGCAATCATCCTTCATCATTCATCATTCCGCTTTCCTCCGGAGCTGCCATGACTGTCACCACCGCCCAGTTCCGCCAGTCCGCCGCCGCGGCCATCGCTGATCCCCGCCTGCAAGGCGCACTGGAGGGCGCCACCGGCAAATTCCGCGCCGCGCGCCGTGCGGCGCTGGCGGAGCTGCCCGACGCGGACGCGCTGCGCGATCACTTCAAGGCGCTGCGCACGGCCACGCTGGCCCGGCTGGCCGAGCACCTGGAGACCTTCGAGCGCAACGCGCGCGCGGCCGGCGCGCAGGTCCACTGGGCGGCCGACGGCGCGGCCGCCTGCCGCATCGTCACCCAGATCGCCCGGCAGCACGGCGTCGCCCTGGCGGCCAAGAGCAAGTCCATGGTCAGCGAGGAGATCCAGCTCAACCAGGCGCTGGAGCAGGCCGGCGTCACGCCGGTGGAGACCGACCTGGGCGAGTGGATCATCCAACTGGCCGGCGACCCGCCCTACCACATCGTCGCGCCGGCCATCCACAAGACCCGCCAACAGGTGGCCGAACTCTTCTCCGCGCTGATCGGCGAGAGCCTGCCGGCCGACGACATCCCGCGGCTGACGGCCGTGGCGCGCGGCCTGCTGCGCGAGCAGTTCCTGGCGGCCGGCCTGGGCATCAGCGGCGCCAACCTGCTGGTGGCCGAGACCGGCAGCGTGGTGCTGGTGACCAACGAGGGCAACGGCCGCATGGTCACCAGCCTGCCGCCGGTGCATGTGGCCGTGACGGGGATCGAGAAGATCGCGCCCACCTGGGACGACGCCGCGGCCTGGCTGGCGCTGCTGGCTCGCAGCGCCACCGGCCAGCCCCTCTCCATCTACACCACCGCCCTCACCGGCCCGGCGCGGCCCGGCGATCCTGACGGCCCGGCCGAGGTGCATATCGTCCTGCTGGACAACGGCCGCAGCGCGCTGCTGGGGGGACAGTTCGAGGAAGCCTTGCAGTGCATCCGCTGCAGCGCCTGCCTGAACATCTGCCCGGTCTATCGCGAGGCCGGCGGCCACGCCTATGGCAGCCCCTACAGCGGCCCCATCGGCGCGGTGATCACCCCGCTGCTCTTTGGTCTGGAAGAGTACGCCGGCCTGCCCCACGCCAGCACCCTCTGCGGCGCCTGTCTGGACGTCTGCCCGGCCCGGATCGACCTGCCGCGCCTGTTGCTGGCGCTGCGGGCCGAGGAGGTGCGCCGTGGGCTGCTGCCGGCCGCCGAGAGCCTGGCCGAGCGCGCCGTGGCCTGGGGACTGGCCCATCAGCGGCTCTACCAACTGGGCGCGGGTCTCGGCCGGCTGGCCGCCAGGCCCCTCACCCACGACGGCTACACCGAGCTGCCGTCGCGCCTCAACCCCGCCCAGGAGCGCCGCCTCCCCGGCCTGGCCGAGCGCTCCTTCCGGGAGCTCTGGCAGTCAGAGGAGCTGGACGAGTCGTGATCCGCCCATAGCCACAGGGCCACGCGGTCAGCGCTGCAAGGCGTGATATCCGTACGCGGCATAGCGGAGTTCTACGAGATTATTGCGCCGTGCATCGTAGACGAGGAAGTTCTGAGGGTTGCACTGTGGTAACAAAAAAAGAGCGGCTCACCCTGGGCTCCGATCTCAATCTGTACCTTCGGAATTGCACCGAAGGCTAGGCCACCGCAGGTGACCAGAGTCGCCAGGTGTTACAAGCCGCACTTCTACTGAACAGAATACCACGGAATAGCTTAACTGTCAACGAAACGCAAACAGTTACTCCAGCGGAAGATCAGCCAATGCTGGAACCGGGTGACCGCGCCAGCGCAACACTGACCAGGCATAGGCCTTGCGCAGCATCAAACGGTCGGCTGCCAGACGCAGCTCCGCCAGTTCCGACTCCTCAGCGGCTGTCAACACACCGGCGCTGTTGCGCTCCAGCAACTCCAGATGGCGCGCCTGAGCGGCCGGCGCCGTCTGTTCGGCTGCAATACCAAGAAGCTGCTCGACTGGCAAGCCTTGCAGCGCCAGCAGCTCATGGTGCATCTCGGCCGGCATCGTCGCCACCGATGGCGGCAAGTTGCCCTCGACGCTTTGCCGCACCACTTGCTCCAGCGGTCGCTTGGTAGCCACAGCCATCTGCTGAAAGTAACGAAATACAGACATCCATGCGCTGGGACGCACAACCGTGGATGAAAGTAGCGGGCTCGGTCGGCCCCGTCCGGGGTGCTGCGCAAAGACCGGCCCG
>JACSRL010000138.1 GCA_014879765.1 Anaerolinea sp.
AACACGTGGATTGAGTAGGCTGCCGTATCGAAATCACGTGTTCGCACCCGCCGGCTGAGCAGTTACAACAATTCTTTGAGTGATCATGCACAAGCCTTCTTCCGCAAAGATTGACGACTCCTGGCGATGTGGATATAATGCGGCCACTTTCATTTCCACCCCATGTCCCCTGCCCGCGGTCCGTTGGCGACTGCCGGGGCATTACCCGAGGAGGCGCCTAGTGTCGTGAGCGTTCCCTGTCCTCTGTCCACCCTCTGTTTGTTGCAGCCTGCACCCGCGGCAGCTTCACCGCTCTGCGGGCGTCACTATTCAAGAAGGAGATACACCGTCGCATGAGAGGCAAAATCGTTGCTTTGCTGACAACGATCATGGTTCTGGCCATGATCGTATCCCCCGCATTTGCCGCTTCCCTGGACTCGACCGCGCAGCCTCCCACGGCCGCGCCGCGGTCTCAGGCAGTTCCCCTCGTCCAGGCGGCTGGCGCTACCGGCCCCGCCCGCTACATCGTGATTCTCTCCGATCCTTCCGTGCCCAGCTACACCGGCGGCATCGCAGGTTTCGAAGCGACCAACCCGGCTTCCAAGGGCCAGACCAGCTTTGACGCCGAGAGCGCGGCCAGCCAGGCCTACGCCTCCTATCTGGAAGCGCAGCAGGCGGCCTTCCTGAGCGACGCAGCGCAGGCGCTGGGCCGCTCACCTGAGGTGGTCTACCAGCTCCAGTTCGCGCTCAACGCCGTGATCATGGTGCTCGACCCGGCCGAGGCCGCGCAGGTGGCCAAGCTGCCCGGCGTGACCTATGTCGAGCGTGACGTGGTTCTGGCGCTGGACACCGACTACGGCCCCACGTGGATCGGCGCCAACACCATCTGGAACGGCACTTCCACCGGCGGCCTGCCCGGCAGCAAGGGCGAGGGCGTCATCATCGGCGTGCTGGACACCGGCATCAACATGGATCACCCCTCCTTTGCCAAGGTCGGCGGCGACGGCTACGTCCATACCAACCCCTTCGGCGCAGGCGTCTTCAAGGGCTGGTGCAACCCTGGTTTCCCCGTTCAGGTCGTCTGCAACGACAAGCTGGTCGGCGCCTGGGACTATGCCGACGCCAGTTGGGGCGAGCCCGGTGGCCCTGAGGACACCGACGGCCACGGCAGCCACACCGCCAGCACCTCCGGCGGCAACTATCTGGCCCCCGGCACGGTGACCTTGGGCGCCTTCCCCTACAGCCCGGCCATCTCCGGCGTTGCACCCCACGCCAACCTCATCATGTACGATGTCTGCGGCACCTCCTGCTACAACACCGACACCATCGCCGCGCTGAACCAGTCCATCCTGGACGGCGTGCATGTCACCAACGAGTCCATCGGCATCAGCGGCGACGCCTTCACCGGCGGCAAGCAGCAGGCCTATCTGTCGGTCTTCAACGCGGGCATCACCTCGGCCCGTTCGGCCGGCAACAGCGGCCCCGGCGCGGGCACCGTCGGCGGCACCCCCCCGTGGGTGATCACCGTGGGCGCCAGCACCCACAACCGCGCGGGCAACAACGCCTTCATCAACATGACCGGCGGCAGCACCACGCCCCCGGCCAACATCAACGGCAAGGGCTTCTCGGCCGGCGCTGGCCCGGCGCCCATCGTCTACGCGGCCAGTGCACCGTACAGCGACGCGCTGTGCCAGACCCCGGCTGCACCAGGCACCTTCGCCGGCAAGATCGTGATCTGCGACCGCGGCACCAACGCGCGCGTGGCCAAGGGCTACAACGTCCTGCAGGGCGGCGCGGCCGGCATGGTGCTGGCCAATGACTCCGCCTCGGGTGCATCGCTGAACGGCGATGTACACTGGCTGCCCGCCGTCCAGATCCCCTATGCCGACGGCGTGACGCTCAAGGCCTGGCTGGCCAGCGGCAGCGGCCACACCGGCACCATCGCCGGCACCACCATCAGCACCGCCGCCAGCAACGGCGATATCATGGCCGGCTTCAGCTCACGCGGGCCGCATCCCATCGCCAACCTGCTGACCCCCGACGTGACCAACCCCGGCGTCGACATCCTGGCCGCCTACCGCAGCGGCGCCACCAGCCCGGAGACGCCGACCGTCGAGTACGCCGTGGTCAGCGGCACCTCCATGTCCAGCCCGCACACCGCCGGCTCGGCCGCGCTGGTCAAGGCTATACACCCCACCTGGACGCCGGCTGAGATCAAGTCGGCGCTGATGGATACCGGCAAGTACGTCGGCATCCTCAAGGAGGACGGCGTCAGCCCGGCCATCCCCTTCGACATGGGCACCGGCCGCGTGGACCTGAACCATGCTGCCAACGCCAGCCTGCTGCTCAACGAGACCGGCGCCAACTTCGCCGCCGGCGCCGCCAATCCCAAGGCGCTCAACCTGGCCAGCATGGCCGATGCCGCCTGCGGGGGCGTCTGCTCATGGACCCGCACCGTCAAGGCGACGCGGGCCGGCACCTGGACCGCCACCTATGTGACGCCCAGCGGCATGACGCTGGCCGCCACCCCCAGCACCTTCACGCTGGCGGCCGGCCAGACCCAGACCCTCAACATCCAGGCCAACGTGGCCGGCCTGCCGTTGAACACCTACGCCTTTGGCTACGTGGTGTTGACCCCCTCCGGCGCCGGCGCGGCGGGCGATGTCATCCACCTGACCGTGGTGGTTCGCCCCATCTCTGGCTCGGCCGCCATCAGCGTCACCCCGGCCAGCCTGGCCGCCACGCAGGCGACCAACACCACCACCAGCCAGACGCTGAACATCGCCAACACGGGCACCGTTCCGCTGACCTGGCAGATCGCTGAGGCGCCCGATGCACTGCGTCTGGCAATCGGCCAGTCTCGGGGCATCCAGGATGCCGCCGCCCCTCGGCAGGTGACCATCGGCGATGCAACCTTGTCGGGATCAAGCCTGACGCCTGGCCAGACGGTGACGCCAGAGCGGGCGGCCACTCCCGACGGCCTGGTTACGATTACCCATTCGGCATCGCAGTCGATTGTGACCAATAACTCCGTCTCGTGCAACGCCGGTGGCCTGCACACAGACAACAGTTACCTGCGCCAGTTCGACCTCAACGCCTTTGGCATCACCGACACCTTCAACGTCACCCAGGTGGAGATCGGCGTCGAACAGGCCGTCGGCGCTGGCGGCAGTCAGCCGATCACGGTGAATCTCTACACCAAGATCAACCCAGCCGGCGCCCTCACGTGGGCCAACCTGACGCAAATCGGCACTGCCAACGCCACGGTTTCGGACCAGGCGTTGACTCTGCTCACCGTGCCTGTCACCGGCGCTGCCCCGGCCGGCTCCGTGTTGGTCGTTGAAGTCTTCACACCCAACGGCCAAACGGCAGGCCACAGCTTCTTTGTCGGGTCGAACGCTGCAGGACAGACGGCGCCGAGCTATCTGGCGGCGGCCGACTGCGGCGTGGTGGAACCTACCGACACAGCCAGCATCGGCTTCCCGAACATGCACATCGTCATGAATGTGACCGGTGACACGACTGCGGCGCCCGCGGCCTGCGATGCCCCGGCTGACGTGCCGTGGCTGACCGTGGCCCCCACCAGCGGCACCACCAATGCCGGCGGCAACAGCAACGTGACGGTCGGCTTCAACTCCACCGGCCTGGCCAACGGCGTCTACAACGCGGTGCTTTGCGTCACCAGCAATGCCCCGCAGACCCCGCTGGTCGAGGTGCCGGTCAGCCTGACGGTGGAAGATCAGGGCGGCAATGTGGTGGAGGTCTGCAGCACTCCCAACGTGGCCATCCCCGACAACAACCCCACCGGTGTCTCTGATACCATCACCGTGCCCGACAACGCCGCCATCGTGGACCTGGACGTCTACATCCGGGCGGCGCACACCTGGGTGGGCGATGTCAGCTTCACGCTGCAACACGTGGAGACAGCCACCACCGCGGTCCTGGTCAATCGCCCCGGCGTCCCCGCCAGCACCTTCGGCTGCTCCGGCGACAACTATGACGTGACCGTCGACGACGAAGGCGCCAGTACCCCCATCGAGAACCAGTGCGCTAACCTGCCGGCCATCACCGGCGACGCGCCGGGCGGCGATCCGCCCAGCACCTCGCTGCTGGCGGCCTTCGACGGCCAGAGCACCCAGGGCAGTTGGGTGTTGACCGCCACGGACGCTGCTGGCGGCGATACCGGCTCGCTGAACGAGTGGTGCGTGCGCGCGACGGTGGCCGGCGGCGATCCCAACATCGACGTGGATCCGCTGAGCATGGCCAGCACCCAGGCGCCTAACACCACCACCAGCCAGACGCTGAACGTGGGCAACACCGGCGGCGATGACCTGACCTGGGCCATCACCGAGGAGCCAGTGGCCGCGCCCGAGCTGGCCAACTGGAGCGACAACTTCGACAGCTACGCCACCGGCAGCCAACTGCACGGCCAGGGCGGCTGGAAGGGTTGGGCCAACGATCCCAACGCCGGCGCGCTGACCAGCGGGCAGCAGTTCCGCAGCTCGCCCAACTCGGCGGCCATTCTCGGCGCCAGCGACCTGGTGCATGAGTACGCTGAGACCAGCGGCCAGTGGGTCTACACCGCCTGGCAGTACGTGCCCGCCGACTTCACCGGCGAGTCGTACTTCATCATGCTCAACAGCTACGACGACGCCGGAGCGAACAACAACTGGTCGACCCAGGTGATGTTCAACGGCGCGGCCAACACCGTGACCAACGATGGCGGCGTCTCCGGCGGTTCGCTGCCGCTGGTGCGCGGCCAGTGGGTCGAAATCCGCGTGGAAATCGACCTGAATGCCGACACCGGCGCCTTCTACTACAACAACCAGTTGCTCTACACCGGCACCTGGAGTGGCCAGGTAAGCGGCGGCGGCGCGCTGGCGATCGCCGCAGTGGACCTGTTCGCCAACAACGCCTCGGTGGTCTACTACGACGACATGAGCCTGGTAAGCGTTACCCAGTCGCCGGTGTGCAGCACGCCGTCCGACATCCCGTGGGTCAGCGTCAGCCCGGCCAACGGCGTGACCACGGCCGGCGGCAGCACCCCGGTCAATGTGACCTTCAACTCCACCGGCCTGGCGGTCGGCACCTACACCGGCAACCTGTGCGTGGACAGCGACGATCCCGATCCCGGCCCCGGCAACGGCACCGACATGGTGATCGTGCCGGTGACGCTGACGGTGGAACAGGTTCAGCAGACGCCCAACATCGACGTCAGCCCGCTCTCCATGAGCAGCACGCAGCCGGCCAACACCACCACCCAGCAACTGCTGAACGTGGCCAACACCGGCAACGGCATGCTGGATTGGACCATCGACGAAGAGGACACCACCGGCTTCCCGGCCATCGCGGCCGGGCCGCAGGTGGCGCAGCCGGCCACGGAGAACGTGGGCGCGTCGGCAGGGGCTGCCCCCGCAGCCGCGCCGGCCCCCGCGGCCATCTGGCAGGCTCCCGCGGCCGTCCTCTACGACAACGGCTCGCTGGTCACTAACCCCGGCGCTGGCGCTGGCGGCGCCAACGCCAGCGCCGTCCAGACCGCCCTGGGCAACAGCACCTATGGCTTCGGCCATGCTGTCTCCAGCGGCTACCGCGTGGCCGACGACTTCACCGTCCCGGCCGGCGGCTGGACCATCGACCAGATTACCTTCTTCGCCTACCAGACCGGCTCGAGTACCACCTCGACCATCAACGCGGTCAACCTGCGCATCTGGGACGGCGTGCCTGGTGTGGGCAACATCATCTTCGGCGACACCAGCACCAACCGGCTGACCAGCACGGCCTTCAGCAACATCTACCGCGTGCTGGACACCGGCCTGACCGACGCCAGCCGGCCGATCATGGCCGACGTGGCTGCAGTGGGCCTCTATCTGCCGGCTGGCACCTACTGGGTGGACTGGCAGACGGGCGGCACGCTGAGCTCCGGCCCGTGGGCCCCGCCGGTGACCATCCTGGGCCAGACTGCCAAGCCTGGCGCGAACGCGGTGCAGTTCGACGGATCCGCCTGGAATCCGTTGGAGGACACCGGCGCGCTGGCCGTGCAGGACCTGCCCTTCGTCATCGAAGGGACGGCCGGCGAGCCTGAGTGTCTGTCGCCTGTGGACATGCCGTGGCTGTCGCTGAGCGCCACCGCCGGCTCCAACGCGGGCGGCACCGACACCGACGTGACTGTGACCTTCGACTCGACTGGCCTGGCGGTCGGGACCTACACCGGCAACCTGTGTGTCAACAGCAACGATCCTGACGCCGGCCCTGGCAACGGGACCGAGCTGGTGATCGTGCCCGTCGAACTGGTTGTCACCGACGCCGTGACCACTTTCTCCTGCCAGTACCCGGAGGAGGACTTTGAGAACGGCGTGCCGGCTGCGGGCTGGACGGTGATCAACAATGCCGGCGGCGCAAGCTGGGGCAACATCGCGGCCTGCGGCCCCAACGGCAGCGGTGGCAACTTCACCGGCGGCCTGGGCGATGCGGCCTGCATGAGCCCCAGCTCCATGACGGCTGGCGCCTACGACTCCGAGCTGCGCACTCCGGTGTTCAGCCTGGTGGGCTACAGCGAGGCCA
>JACSRL010000473.1 GCA_014879765.1 Anaerolinea sp.
AAATCGTTGCCGTGGTTCGACGCGCGCGGCAGTCGCCCCGCGCGGGCTGATCGGGATGCGCCCGGCTGCAACGTCTCGTCCACCACGCGCATCGGCGCGTTCGGGGACAACAACCTTCATGCGCTTCACTCCTGCCACAGCGCGCGGCAATCCAGATCGTCGCAGGCGGTCAGCGCGCGCTGCAACATCGGCAGCCAGACGAACGCCAGGCGCTGGTTGATGCCGCCGCGGCAGTACTCGACGGCCACGTAGACGCCCAAGGCCACGCACAGCCGATAGTCGTCCCAGAGCTGCTGCCACGGATAGTCGCGCACCCCCTTGCCGATCAGCGTGGCGTGGTAGCGCTCCAGGATCGCCAGCTCGCACTGCCGCCGCAGCTCCACCGGCCAGCCCAGCGCCAGCGCGTAGGCCAGGTCGTAGGCCCCCAGCCAGGTGGTCAGGCTCCAGTTGAAGGGCTGGCGGTCGATCAGATAGAGCGGCCGCTCGCCGGCGCGCGGGACCAGGATATTGCCGTGGCCGGCGTCGCCGTGGATCAGGGTAAAGCCGCTGAGGTCCTGCGTCCGCCGCAGCATGGCCTGGGGATGGTGAGCGAAGAGCTCGGCCATCAGCGCCGGCCAGTGCGGCTGCAACTGTCCGGCGAATTCGGCCACGATGTGCCCGGCGCCGGGCTGGGCGATGGCCACGAAACGGCGGATATGCGCGGCATCGTGGATCGGCGCGCCGGCTTCGGCCAGCCGCGCCCCGCCCCACCAGCGGGCGTGCAGGGTCGCCAGCGCCTCGGCCAGCGCCAGCCCGTGCTCCAGCGACGGCCCCTTTTCCACCGCCTCCAGGTGCGTCGCGGAGACGTCCTCCAGCAGCAGGTGGTAACGCTTCAGCGCCGGCGACCAGGCCGCGTCGTAGCAGCGCAGCAGCGGCGCGTCCGGCACATCCACGTAGTCGCGGGTGTAGTAGGTCACCTCAGAGTCGTCGAACGGCTCCTCCTCGTCGGCGGCGTCCACCATCTTGAGGAAGAGCCGCGCCGGCCGCGCGCCCTGTGCGTCGGCGCTGTAGGTCACCTCCAGCCGGGCGTTGGTCGACCAGTTGCCCTTGCCGTCGCGGACCGCAAAGGACGCCACTGCGCCGCGCGTCAACGCGCCGCCGTTGGTGAGGATAGCCGTCAGCCGCGCCGCTGTCACCTGGTCGATGCTGGTGATCACGGCGTTTGATTTCGTGTCTAGCAACTCGTCACCTTTGATTTTCTGCCTGCTACCAGATGCGTCCTGGCTGGCATTCGATGGTAAGCAGCGTTGTGAGATCGATCACCGGCGTCTGCGGCAAGCGCAAGATCATGATCCCGGATTGCTCCGGCGTCGGGATCAGGCCCTGGTCGCTGCGTCCGGCCAGCGGCCCGCGCCATCGCTCCCAGCCCAATCGTTCGTAAAACGCCGTCCGTTCGGTCTCCAGACACGCGATGTCGTAGTCCTGCGCGACTTGGTCGGCCAGGTAGCGCAGCACGGCGCTGCCAAAACCGCGGCCCTGACCCGCCGGCAGCGAGGCCACGGCATCGACGTAAGCCGTTTTCAGGAGCTGATGCCCCTCAGGTTGCAGCCAGCGCGTCGTCACCAGGGCATGGCTCAGCAACTGCTCACCGCTCCAGGCGAGGAAATGCCATCCGCCCGATGATACGTACGCAAACAGGTTCCTGAAATCCTCTTCCTGATGTGCAGCAACGCAAATCTCGATGATGGCAGCGCGCGTGGCTGCATCAAGCTCTTCTGTAAATGCTGACACAAGAATCATCGGGCTTTCACACTCAGGACAGCCATGCAATAATGGCGACAGTTTCCACCGACACTCCGTTAGTGCGTGGAAAACACACGGTCCAGCCAGATGCCTGCCTGGCCAGCCATAGGGAGCGCTGCTGGCGGGACGCCTCCCCCCGTCCCGGCCAACAACAGCAAATACGAGATCACCACCGCGCCGCGGTCGTAGTTGCGCCGCCAGAAGATGATGGCGGCGACCACGACCAGCGGAAAGTTGCCCAGACCAACGACCAGTTTGTAGACAGCGTAGTCCTGGGCGGAGATGCCGGCTTCCGTCAGAATGGCCGGCAGGGCGGGATCGATGACGACTTCGTTCGGTGGCGTGGGCGCTGCCAGCATCTGGCTGTAGTAGAACGGCATCCCAGCCAGGTAGAGTGCAACGATCAGCACGAAAGTCGCCAGCCACAGCGCGCGCAGCAGGCGCAATCGGCGGTCTGGAGATGCGACGCTACCGTTGGCAGTGTCCATTGGCTTGGCATGTTCTGTACTCATGCTGTCCATTGTAGCAACTGACCGTCCAAGAAACGTCACGAAACCCGTTACGAAAGGCGGCTGGAACACGAATTCGCGAAGTTCATCGAAGACGCGAAGCACGAAGACCAGGCTCACCAGCGAAAGCCGAGCAGGTTCCAGTAGTTCAACCAGGGGATGAACAGCAGGCTAACCGCGACAAACGAGCCAACCAGCGCCAGCCCGCGCCGGGACCAAGCGCGGCGCCGCCAGCCGGCCAGCCACAAGGCCAAAAGCACGAAGACCAACACGCTGGTGAGCAGTGGCACGGCGACCAGCGCCGCCAGGGCCGGGGGCATGCCCAGGTTGAAGGCGAAGGTGCTGGCGCCGGAAGCGACCGATTGCAGGATGAGAAAGAAGGCGACGAGAAAGACGACATTCAGCGCGGCGATGGCGGTCAGCAGCCAGAGCGCGCGGCGGGCCAGGGGACTGGCGGGCGGGTGGCGCAGGCTGATGACCAGTCCGGCCACCGTGCTGGCCAGAAACACCCCCACGAACGCGATCAACATCAGCATGTGCGCGGCGCTGGTGTCGTAAGGCGCCACCTTTTCGGTCACAAAGTCGCCCACGGCAAAGCCGGCCGGTTGCCTCTGATCGTCCTGCCAAAACACGTAGTCGAGCTTGCCGTCGCCCGTGCGGTAGTGCAGCGGCTCAACCTCCCTCAGCTCGTGAGCCGTCTCCACATCCGATCCGAACTGCACCAGCAGCCGCCCATCGGCCTGGGTCGTGACCCGCGGGTAGTCGGGCCAGGGCAGGCGCAGCAACTTGGCCAGGGTGTGGTGCGAGTAGCTGGTCAGCCGGTAGACGCCGGCCAGCGCCTGGCCGCGCTCGGCCGCGCCGGGCGCGGGCATGGGTAGCTGCGGCTCAATGGGAAAGCGGCGCTCCAGAAACGCCTCGGTCACCGCGCTGGCCAGCCCGAAGCCGTCGTCCAGGTTGTAGGCCAGGAAGAAGCCGCTGTCCTGGTCAGGCAGCAGCAGAATGCGGCTCAGTGCGCCGGATCCGCCGCCATCTTTCGTGACTGCATCGACGCCCGGCCACTTGACGTCGTGCCAGCCGTAGGCGCTGCCGGCCGTGCCATCGCGATAGGTGAAGTGGGTGTCGAGCAGCGTTTCCACCGATTCGGGTTGCAGGATCGGGCTGCCGTCGCCCAACAACGCCGCCATGAAGCGCGCCATGTCCGGCGCGGTGGTGGTCAGCGAACGCGAGGGCGGGTCTTGCCACAGAGGCAGCGGCAGCGGCTGGTGGCTCTCCTCGTCGAACTCGTAGCCGGTCACCAGCCCCTCAGGCTGCGGCGGCGGCTGGAGGAAGCTGCTGCGGGCCATGCCCAGCGGTTCGAAAATCTGCTGCTCGACATACTCGGCGAAGGGGACGCCGCTGACATCCTCCACCATCTGGCCGGCGATGTCGAAGGCCGCGTTGCTGTACAGGTAGTGCTGGCCGGGCGGAAAGATGCGCGCCGGCGGGTGCTGGTTGAGGAAGCGGGCGTTGCCCAGCAGGCCGGCTGGCTCGGCCGCCTCCGTGCCGATGTTGTCCAGGTCGAAATCCAGGCCTGCGCTGTGGGTCAACAGGTGGTCGGCGGTGATGGGCGCGCCGAACGCTTCCGGCAGCTTGACGCTGCGCAGATAGGTGTTGACATCGGCGTGCAGGTCGAGCAGGCCCCGCTCGGCCAACTGCATGGCCGCCACGGCCGTGACCGGCTTGGACAGCGACATCACCCGCCACAGGCTGCTTTCGACGTCGACCGGCGTCTGCCGCGCCAGGTCGGCCAGGCCATAGCCCCTGGCATAGGCGACCTGGCCGTTCTCGACCAGCACGAAGACCGCGCCGGGGATGTGCGCCTCCTGCATCTGCTGCTCGATCAGCGGATCCAGCCAGGCAGCCAGCTCCGCCGTATCGCCGGGGCCGGCTTGCGCAGGGGGCAAGGCGTCGTTGCTGGCCGCTGCCAGTTGGCCAGGAACAGCCAGCAGCACGCAGACAATCAGCAGAGTTGGCAGCACGCGCAAGGGCCAGCGATGCGGCAAGGGTTTCGTCACGTTGGGTCTCCTTGAGAATCCTTGTTCATGTCCATTCCGATTGGCGGCGGTCGAGTAGGGCCTCAACCTCGTCGGCGGCTCTGCACGCGCCGCCGGCCACGCGCAAGGTGTCGCCGATGCGGCGGGACTCGAGCGCAAATTGCGGTTCGACCATCTGGTGCGCCGCCAGATAGTCCCAGGGACACATCCCGTCCTACCTTGGCTGAATTCTTGCCATGATGATACAATGACGCGATGCCGAATAGCATTCCATCGCCAGCGCGAGCGCGCATCGATCGGTGCAAGTTGCGAGACTATGTTCTCAATCCAGCCCACGAGTCGGGCCGATTCAAGGCGACGTTCTTTGCGCAGATGGGCTACGCTGCCGCAGACTGACGACGGCTGGAGCATGATATTCGAGAACAGCACCTCACGCAATCCACTGAGCGGCGTAAGGAGTAGTTGCATGAACGAAACTATCGAACTGCTGGAGACTATCATCGCTACGGCGAGCTTTCCTGGCCACTCCGTCCTGGCCGGCGACCTCGGCACAGTGGTTGAGATCTATACCACGCCGCGCCTGGCGTATGAAGTCGAATTCGTGAGCCCGGACGGCTCCACGCGGGCGCTGCTGACGCTGGCGCCACAGCAGGTGCGCCGTTTGTCGGAGCTCGATGTCTTGACAACGCGCCAGATTCCCTTGGCGGCATGAGCGCAGCAGCTTGATGAGCAGCGTTGTGAGATCGAAGGCCGACATTTGCGGCAAGCGCAAGATCATTATCCCGGATGATTGTCAGGATTTTGAGCTTCAATGGTCTGAATAGCGATGCTATAATGACGTCAGTATCCGTTGGTATTCCAACCATTTGGAGGTCACCATGTCATCATTGGCAACCACAATCGCAGTCGACCAGCCGGACCGCACGGCCAAAGCTCCCTGCATGACTGTCGAACCAATTGACGATGCAACGCTCGTAAATGCGCTTGGCGCTGTTGGTTTGCGACATCTATCCATCGCCGAACCCGCAGCACCCTACGAAGCAGTTGATGCCACGACCTTGGTTGCCGGCCTGGCCGGCCATGCTGATCCGCGCCTGCGCGAGGCGCTCATGCCGCTCTTCTTGCGCCATCCCGATCTGGCCGTCCGTGCAACCGAGTTAGTTGAGCGATTGGAGCCTGAGGCGGCCGACACGCTGCGCCACTTCTACACGGCGGCGGTCTTCCTGCAGCGGCTGTGGTTGAGCACGCTGCGATTGCACCTGGGCAATTTCCCGCTGCTGTCAGATCACTTCGGTCAACGCTACTACCACCTTTCGGCGCCCGACGTGAAGTTCGGCGAGGCGGGCCTGCGCGGCCTGGCCAGACTCTACGCTGACAAGACCGGCATGGACTGGCTGAGCGTCTACCAGGCAACGATGACCCTCTTTTTGCAGCAGCTTAGCCTAGACGAGGCACGTCATGACGGATAAGTTGATTGGCGCATACGAGCTGGAGGTTTTCCTGCAGCGGCTCGGGCAGTGCTTTCGCCATCCTGCAACGCTGTACCTGGTGGGTGGCAGTTCGCTGCTGTTGGCAGCGGGCAAGACGAGCACCTTTGACATCGACCTCCAGTTCACGACCGACGACCAGCACCACAGCGAGTTCATCCGCTGCCTGCGCACCGTCAGCCGTGAGCTGGGCGTTCCGGTCGAGCTGGCCTCGCCAGAGCAGTTCATTCCTCTGCCGGCCGGGTTCCAGGATCGACGACGCTTTGTTGGGCATTACGGCGCACTGGACGTCTTTCATTTCGACTTCTATTCCATGGCCCTGGCCAAGATCCACCGGGGCAACGAGAAAGACTTCGACGATGTGCTACAAATGATCCGGGCCGGTCTAATCGAGATCGCAGCCCTTGAGGCTTTCATGTTGGAAATCCTGCCTGAGTATGAGTTCTATCAGCCAAACGCCGATCCCGCTCTATATCGGCGCAAGTTCGACTTGTTGAAGACCGAGCTCGCCGCGCAACAGCCTTAACTTGCAGATTCGGGCGGTTCCATAACATCTCTTTGTCGCTGGGGCCGCAGCCAGACGCTGACATGCTTCGGCTGCAACGTCTCGTCCACGACGCGCACCAGCTCCGCCAGCAGCGCGTCCAGGTCGGTCTCGTCGCGCGCGGTTTGGGCGAAGCGGGCCAGCACCTGCTGGGCGTCATACTTCTTGCGGAAG
>JACSRL010000136.1 GCA_014879765.1 Anaerolinea sp.
TTCGATACGGCGGCCTACTCAATCCACGGATTTCGATACGGCGGCCTACTCAATCCACGGATTTCGATAGGGCGGCCTGCTCGATCCACCGGATTTCGATAGGGCGGTCTGCTCAATCTATCTGCTCGCACTCAAGCCCAGGAATCGACAGCAAACCGAACCTGCGGTAAAATCAACGCTTGTGTTCGATGCTCGGCGCCTGGCGCTTTGATGACGAATCGTGCATAGAGACCAGCAGGTAGCTAAGCGCCAGGTGCAAAACAACATGAAAGGCAAACAAAGTGACTATTCTCACCCCCAAAGGATATTCGCCCGCGCGCCAGCCTCGCAGCGAGGAGCCGCAGCCCCCGGCGCCGCCGGCCGAAGCGCCGCCGCCAGCCCCTGAGCAGTCGCCGGACGGGGCGCAGCAGCCGCAGATCCGCCTGACCTTCCCGCCGCAGGTGGTGGGCATCAACTGCCCCAACTGCGGCACCCCCTACCCGGCGCAGGTTTTCAGCGTGGTGGACGTCGGCCAGGACCCGGTGCTCAAGTCGCTGCTGCTCTCCGGCCAGCTCAACGTGGCGCTCTGCCCGCGCTGCGGCGCCGGCGGGCCGTTGACCACCCCCTTGCTCTATCACGATCCGGCCCACAGCTTCCTTGGCGTCTACGTGCCCCAGCAGATTCCGGTCAACGAGCAGCAGAAGGTGATCGGCGATCTGAGCCGGCGGCTGATGGATGGCCTGCCCCAGGAAGCCCGGCGCGGCTACATGCTGACCCCCACGCAGTTCCTTTCCTTCCAGAGTCTGTTGGAGGCGGTGCTGGAACATGAAGGGGTGACGCGCGAGATGATGGACAAGCAGCGCCGCCAGATCCAGTTGGTGGAGCAGGCGATCATGGCGCTGATGGATCCTGAGGGTCTGCGCCAACTGGTGCGGGCGCGCGACGCCGACATGGACGACGAGTTCTTCTCGCTGCTCAGCATGTTGATCGACTCCACCGGCAGCAGCGGCGATGCCGAAAGCGTGCGCGAGTTGATGGAGCTGCGCGAGCGGCTGATCGAGCTGACCACCTGGGGCCAGGGCGTGCAGCGCCAGCGCGCGGCCGTGGCCCAACTGCGCCCCGACACCACGCCGGCCGAGCTGGTGAACCTGGTGGTGGCGGCCGACGAAGAGCGGGTGGTGGATGCGCTGGTGATGGCCGGCCGGCCGCTGGTCAACTACGCCTTTTTCCAGGAGCTGACCGGCCGCGTCGAGGCGGCTGAGCAGCGCGGCGACGCCGCGACGGCCGCCCGCCTGACCGGCCTGCGCGAACACATCCTCCAGTTCAGCCAGCGGCTGGACGAGGCCCAACGCGCGGCCGTGCAGGAATACACCACGGTGCTGGGCGAGATCCTGGCCGCCAACGACATCCAGCAGGCGATAGCCGAGCGCGCCGCCTACATCGACCAGAATTTCCTCAGCGTCCTGTCGGCCAATCTGCAAGAGGCGGAGAAGCGGGGCGCGGGCGCAGCCATGCAACGTCTGCAAGAGGTGTGGGACGTCGCCGTGGACATGATCAATCAGGGGGCGCCGCCGGAGGCGCGCCTGATCAACGAGCTGCTGCTGGCCGAGTATCCGGGCGAGACGCGCAAGCTGCTGGCCGAGAACCGCGCCCTGGTCACGGCTGAGTTCATCGAGGCGCTGAGCGAGCTGGCCGAACGGTTGGAGGCCGAGGATGAGGCCGAGATGGCCACCCGTCTGCGGCAGATCCGCTCCCAGGCCCAGTTGATGCGCTGAGCCACCATGAACGCCGAAATCGTCACCACCGGCACCGAGATCTTGCTGGGCGAGATCGTCGATACCAACGCGGCCTGGCTGGCCCGCCGCCTGCGCGAGCTGGGCATCAACCTCTTCTACAAGACCACCGTGGGAGACAACCTGGAGCGCATCACAGCCGTGCTGCGCCAGGGTCTGGAGCGCTCCGACCTGGTGCTGGTGACCGGCGGGCTGGGCCCCACGGTGGATGACGTGACGCGCGACGCGGCCGCGCTGGCCGCCGACCGCGAGCTGCAGGTGGACGACGCCTGCCTGGCGCAGATCGAGGCCATCTTTGCCCGCTGGGGCCGCAAGGTACACGACAACAACCGGCGCCAGGCGCTGTTGCCCGCCGGCGCGACCCCCATCGCCAACCCGGTGGGCACCGCGCCCGGCTTTATCGTCGAGGCCTCCCGCAAGGGCCGCGACCACGCCCTGCTGATCTGCCTGCCCGGCGTGCCGCGGGAGATGATGCACCTGATGGAGGAGACGGTGGAGCCCTTTCTGGTCCAGCGCATGGGGGCCGACCGGGTCTACATCCGCAGCCGCATCCTGCGCACCGTGGGGCTGGGCGAGAGCGTCATCGACAGCCGCATCGCCGATCTGATGGCGCGCAGCAACCCGACGGTGGGCCTGGCCGCGCACCTGGGCCAGGTGGATGTGCGCATCACCGCCCGCGCGGCCAGCGCGGAGCGGGCCGATAAGATGTTGGACGAGGTAGCTGCCGATCTCTATGCCCGCCTGGGCGACGCCATCTTCGCCGAGGGCGACACGCCGCTGGAGGCGGTGGTGGTTCAGGCCTTGGCGCAGGCCGGCCACACCCTGGCCCTGGTCGAGACCAACACCGGCGGCGAGCTGGCCGCGCGTCTGCGCGCCGCGCCGGGCGGCGAGCAGACGACCCCCAGCAGCCTGGTGATCGCTTCGCTGGCCGAGCTGGGCCCCGGCGGGCCGGCTGAGCCCATCAGCCAGGCCTGCGCCGAATGGGCGGCAACCACGCGGCTGGCCGCGGCTCGCGTCAATACCGATGTCTCCCTGGCTCTGGCCGTCTGCGGCGTGGCTGACCCCGCGGCCGGGCCCTATGGCGCCTACCGCGGCGAGAGCTTCGTGGCCGTGGCCACCCCCACAGCCGTCGCCTCCACCCGGCTGGACGTGGGCGGGGTGGACGAGCTGGCCCGGCGCTGGGTGGGCAACGGCGCGCTCAACTTCCTGCGCCAGTGGCTGGCCAGCCAGGCCGCCCAAAGGTGATGGTATGATCAGGACTGGGAAACCTTCTCCCGCGCTGGGCAGAGCCCGCCAAGGGGCGCTGCTGATCGCGGCGCTCCTGCTGTTGGCCGGCTGCGCCGCGCCGCTGGCCCCCGCCCCGCGCGTCATCGTGACGCGCGTGCCGCTGGCGCTGGACGCGGCCAGCAGCCCTGACGCGGCCGCGCGGCCGCCGGCTGATGCCGCCGCCGGCCTGCCAGCTCCCGCGGCCATCGCCGTCACCCAGACGTTGACGGCCGCGCACCAGACCGCCCTGGCCGATGCGGCTCAGCTTGGCCTGGAGCCTTCGGCCGCCATCAGCGCGCCGGTTTCCGCCGAGGTGGTGGTGGGGGATCCATCGCTGCGGCCGTTGCAGCGCACGCGCAACATTCTGCTGCTGGGCACCGATCAGCGCGAGCTGGGTTCGGTGGGCCGCACCGACACCATCATGGTGCTGGCCATCGACGCGCCCAACAACCGCGCCGCGCTGATCAGCTTCCCGCGCGACATCTACCTGGCCATCCCCGGCGTGGGCTACAGCCGCATCAACACCGCCTACGGCTTCGGCGAGGAGCGCCAGCCGGGGGGTGGGCTGCCGCTGCTGATGAGCACCATCGAACGCAACTTCGGCATTCCCATCCACAGCTACGCGCGCATCGACTTCAGCGGCTTTGAGGATGTGGTCGATGCCCTGGGCGGGGTGGATGTGACCGTGGACTGCCCGCTGTACGATGAGCTGATCTACCGCTACTTCGAGACCTACACCCTGGAGCCGGGCACCTATCACATGAACGGCCAGCAGGCGCTCTACTACGCCCGTTCGCGCAAGACCACCGATGACTTCGATCGGGCGCGGCGGCAGCAGCGGGTGCTGCTGGCCATCCGCGACCGGGTGCTGGATGCCAACCTGCTGCCGCGCGTCCCTGCCCTGTGGCTGGCCATGCGCGATATGGTGGACACCAACCTGGGGCCGGCCGAGATCGCCGACCTGGCCAAGTTGGGCGCGTCCCTGGGCGGCCGCGATCTGCGCGGCATGGTGATCCGCCACCCGCTGGTGACCAACTGGACGACGCCGCAGGGGGGCATGGTGCAACTGCCCGACCTGCCAGCCATCAACACCGCCCTGGACAACGTCTGGGAGCGCGCCCCCTTGCAGAACACCAACAGCGAAGAGCGCCTCTGCCAGTAGCCCACACCCCAGATCCAGATTTCGGAAGTGGCCGGACGGGAAGCGCCCCTCGCGCCAGGTGGACGCCCGGCCACTTCCGAAATCTTTTGGTGACTTAGTCGAACACCACCTCATCCTTGCCGCTCAGCTTCTCCTGCACCTTGTCGATGATCAGGTCCAGGTGCAGGCCGTTGTCCACGAAGTTCAGGTTGTCGGCCGGCACGGTCAGGACGGGGCAAAGATCGAAGCGCTGGATCCAGTCCTCGTAGAGCTGGTTCAACTGCGCCAGGTAGATGGGGGAGATGTCGCGCTCGTAGTCGCGGCCGCGCTTGCGGATGCGATCCACCAGCGTTTCCACCGAGGCGCGCAGATAGACCACCAGATCGGGCGGGGGCAGGAAACTGGTCAACACCTCGTACAGCTCGCGGTAGCTTTGATAGTCGCGCGGCTCCATCTTCTCCTGGGTGTACAGGTTGCGGGCGAAGATCTCGGCGTCCTCGTAGACGCTCCGGTCCTGCACCACCGAGGTGGGGTGATCCAGCAGTTGGCGGTGATGGCGCAGCCGGCGGCTGAGGAAGAAGATCTGCGAGTGAAAGCTCCAGCGCCGCATGTCGCCGTAGAAATCGGCCAGATAGGGGTTTTCGTCCACCGCCTCGGGGAAGGGCGCCCAGCCCAGCCGTTGACAGAGCAGCGTGGTCAGGGTCGATTTGCCGACGCCCACGTTGCCGGCGATGGCCACAAAGCGTTTGTTGATCATGCCGGCCTCCAATCGCGCAGGACAGGTGCGCTGCTCTCCTCCAGCGCCGGCTCCAGATCGGGCAGCGCCTGCTGCAAGAGGCCATGCTCCAGCGCGGTGCGCACCATGCCGACGACGTAGCGCCGATCCTCGGCGCGCAACACGAAGTCCAGGTCGCTGGTGTCGATGGCCAGCAGCGGCGCCTGGCTGTAGTCGGCGAAGAAATGTTCGTAGGCCAGCCGCAGATCGTCGATATAATCGCGCTCCATGGCACGCTCGTAGCTGCGATCGCGCACCGCGATGCGGCTCATCAGCACATCGGTGGCCGCGCGCAGGTGGATCACCAGCGTCGGCTGGACGATCTTCTCCGCCAGCGCGGCGTGGACCAGCTCATAGACCGCCAGCTCGTCGCCCGCCAGGTTGAGACGGGCAAAGAGCCGGTCCTTGGCAAACAGATAGTCGCAGACCAGCCCTCGGGTCGCGGCCAGGTCGCCCAGCGCGTCGTGCTGCTGGCGATAGCGGCTGAGCAGAAAGAAGATCTGCGTCTGAAAGGCATAGCGGGCGCGGTCATGGTAGAAGCTCGACAGGAAGGGATTTTCTTCGAAGACCTCCATCAGCAGGCGGCCGCCCAGCTCCTCTTGCAGGATGCGCGCCAGGGTTGTCTTGCCAACGCCGATGGGGCCCTCGACAGCGATGAAGAAGGGATTGTTGTGCATGGGCTAAGCATACATCGGGCGGCGGCTGGAGTCAAAGTCTGCGGCGCTTGTGAAACCTTTCTTCCCGCGTCAGCGTATGGTACAATGCAAGGTAGAAATAGCAGCACGAGCGTTTTGGCGTCCCATGCCGTCGCAGGGGATGCTTCGCCGCAGCCGGCTCAGCATGGCACAATTCGGTGACATGACCTGAGCAGGCATCCTGTGCAACCGCGCGCTTCTAGCTTTCGGAGCATCGAGTGAGCACGACCGAACCAGAGGAATTGCAGTGGATCGCGGCCGCCCGCCGCGGCGACCGCAACGCATTCAACAGACTGGTGCAGGCCTACCAGTTGCCCGTCTATAACCTGACCTATCGCATGCTGGGCAATGCCCAGGAGGCCGAAGATGCCGCGCAGGAGACCTTTCTGCGCGCCTACAAGCGTCTCAGCACCTATCAGCCGGACAAGAAGTTCAGCAATTGGATTCTTTCCATCGCCTCCCACTACTGCATCGACCTGCTGCGCCGCCGGCGCTTTCAGTGGCTCTCGGTGGAAGACGATCCGGTGATGGCGGTGCTTGCCAGCGACGACGAGCAGCCCGACGACACCGCGCTGCGCCACGAGCGCGCCGAAGAGGTGCGCATCTTGCTGGAGCGGCTGGAACCCAGCTACCGCGCGCCGCTGGTGCTGCGCTACTGGCACGACCTCTCCTACCGCGAGATCGCCGAGATGTTGGAACTGACCGAGCCGGCTGTCAAGACCCGCCTGCACCGCGCCCGTTTGCAGATGGCGGCCCTGCTGGAAGCAAACAGCGCCGCGCGCCAGCGTCCCCCGACGGCACGCGCCGCCGACGGCGCCGCAGCCGCGCCTCCGGTGAATACCCTGCGCGCAGCGCCGGCCGCCAGCCTGGCTT
>JACSRL010000679.1 GCA_014879765.1 Anaerolinea sp.
CTCGTGCGGGCATGGTTTTCGTCTGCGCAACGGCCTTTCATGGCGCCATGACCTTGGTCTGCAAGACAAGAACCCGGTTTCTAATGCCAAGCCTGAGCCGTTACCTGCTTTCTAACATCTCGACCAACGCGTCCATCTCCTGCCAAAACACCTGGCCATCCTCTTCCCAGGCGGCCCATAGCTCGCGCAGATCCTCAGAGCTGTCAACTTTTCCGAAAGTCGACAACTCTGAGGTCAGCTATCCGCTGATTCACTCCAACTGAACGTGTCCTTCAGGTCGTTCATCCACGACGTATCAATCAGACCATCGTGTTGCAGCCGGCCCACGACGATGCCGGGATGGATGCCGATACGGGCGGCGAACTCGAACACAGCGCTTCTTGAGGTAAGGCTGGGCAGTTCATCCTCGAACTGAGCAGGAATCAGCCAACTGGCCGCGAAGAAATCGGCTTCCTGTTCCTGTTCGCTCAACACACCATGGTCCCAGTGCTCATCCAGATAGACCAGTTGATCGCTGTGTCGCAAAATGTGACAGGCTTCGTGGAAGAAGGTGAACCAGAAACGGTCGTTGAACTTGCCATAGAGGGAAAGCTGGATCACCGGTTTGTTGCGCAGCCAGCGCGCCGCGCCGCTGACCCTGGCGCGCGGCATGGCCGGCGCCAACACCAACAGCACACCTGCCTCGGCGCAGGCCTGCCTGAGCTGGGGCTCGAAAAGCTCAGGGGACAGCACTGTCAAGGCGCGGATTTGCTGCAAAGCTGTGGCGAAGCCAATCTGATCGAAACGGCTGCAAGATTGTCTGGCGGCCTGCAGCTCGCCCAGCCGCAGCCAGGCGGCTGTAGCATAGGCATCGCTGCAATCCGGCATGCTACAGCGATAGGCGGTGCGCATCTGGCCATAGACAGTTTCCCATTCGTCTGGCGACGCCACCCCGAAGAAATGAAGCAATTCACGCAGAAGCACATTCTTGTTTGGGCCTTGATTGCGCAGATCAGACAAGATCCCCATCTTTTTCAGTTCACGCAGCGGCATTTTATCAAGCCAGCTGTGCCAGCCAGCATACGTCTCCTCCTCGCGCCGCCGTGCCAGATCAGCCCGATAATACGCTTCATGGTTCAACCAGTAGGTAGCTGGCGTCTCGAATATCTTCTCCAATTGCAGCGCTGTCTCTGCCGTGATCGCGGCCTTGCCGTTGATGATCTGATTGATGGTCTTCAGGGGACGGCCCATGCGCCGCGCGAGCTCGGATTGGGTCATTTCCTGTTCGTCCAGCAGATCGGCCAGGGTTTCGCCAGGCGCTGTCACGCTAACAGGCTGATAAGAAATTCGGGTCTCAGTCATGGTAATTCTCCACGGCAATAACCACCACGGCCGTAATCGCTCGCCAATCCAGGCCGCCGTCCGGCTTACGGGGCGCCGGATCATCCGCCGGCTCGATGATCAAGCGATAGCCGTGCTTCAGATCAATGGCGAAAGTTCCGGCCCGGTCCCCCAATAGCTCATGGGTATGACCGGGCAACGTGCGCATCTCCTCCAGGCTGGAGGCAAAACGCAGGTTGTCCAGGCGTCTTGGAATCAGCTTGGCGTTCTCCGGACCGTAGGTCTGGCTCAGTTTCTTCGTGGACTCAAGAAGGTTGGCAAGACGTTCGGATTCAAAGAAGACATCCATTGACTTATATTATAACCTTTAGTGTAAAACCGTCAAGCGCAGTTATTGGCAATGTAATTCCCGCCGTTCGCACTATCGTACTTCCGAAATGAGCCTGTTACCGCAGCGAAAGGCTGTCCAACACGTCAGACAGGCGCTTGTAGAACAGCAGCGGCAGGATGTAGCTCTTCCAGTCCGTGCGGTCCACCGGGCTGCCGCGCAGAATGTTGGCCGCTTCCCAGAGATGCGACTCCAGCTCGGAGAGGGTGATGGGGGTCTCTCGAAACGTCACACTGCTCATGCTCTCATTCCCGATGGGGATGCCCTCTCTGCTGTGAATGCTCTCGCGCGGCTGCGGCGAGGTGTTGGGTGATCGACGCCGCTATTATACCTGCGATCGGTCGTAGCGTCGATTTGCCGGTCGTGCTAGCCGATTCATGTCATATTTCACCCGCAGCCGCGGCCGGTGCAGAACGTCCACCAGTTCATCCAGCGTCGCCCGGCTGAGCAACAGTGTGTATTCGCGTCTGCGCAGCCTCTGTAACACGGGGCCGACGCTACCCTGTGGCTTGATCACCGCCCGCACGAGGATATTGGTATCGACAACGGCCCTCATGGCTGGCGCGCCTGCTGGTAGCGCACTTCGGTCACTGCCGCGTCCACGTCGGCGTCGATCTCGTCGTCGTCATAGTTGGCATTGCGCTCAGCCAGGCGCAGCATGGCCCGATCATATTCAGCGACGACCTCCTGTTCTTTCCATGTCAGAAAGCGGACGAACTCGTCGTAGGGAATGATGGCAGCTTCGGGCCGGCTGCCACGCGTCAGCACATAGGGCATGCGGTCGCGGGTCACTTCATCGAAAACCGCCCGAAAACTCCTCTGCAACTCGGTGACGCCAATGATTTTCTGCACGGTTGGGTCCTCGCTTCATAGCAGAATACAAACTTCAATATGTATTCTACTCCAAAGCGGCCGCGCATGTCAACTGTGGATGCAACTGGCCGGCATTTCCAATTGTCACGCAGACAGAGGACCGACAGCGCTGGTCAACCGGACCAGTAGCTCTATGCATGGCCTGACGATCCAGGAAAGATCAGCACTGCCAGTCCTCTGTATCTCACCCTCAGGCCGCCACCAGCTCTTGGAGTTTTGCCTCCGACTGGGCCGCCACATCAGCGTGGATCGAGGCGCCGTGGCTGTCCATGGTGACCACGGCGGGGAAGCCCTCGACGCGGATCTGCCAGAAGGCCTCGGGCACGCCGAATTCCTTCAGCTTGTGTACGTCCTCGACCTCGACAACCCGCTCGGCGATCAGTGTGCCGGCGCCGCCCACCGCGTGCAGATAGACGGCCTTGAATTTCTGGCAGGCGGCCAGCGTGCGCGGCCCCATGCCGCCCTTGCCGATCACCCCCTTCAGGTTGAAGTGCTCGATCACCAGGTCCTGGTAGACCTCCTCGCGGATGCTGGTGGTGGGGCCGGCGGCCACGAAATGCCACTGGCCCGCGTCCTTGGCCACCACCGGGCCGCAGTGATAGATCACACCGCCGTTCAGCTTGTCCTGCAAAAGCTCGTACAGCGGCCACTCCGATTCGGGGGGATTGCCGCCGGTCTTGATGAACTGCTCGACCATGTACTTGTGAGCCGCGTCGCGCGCGGTGAAGATGACGCCGCTGATCTCCACCTGGTCGCCCACGTGCAGCGCCTCGATGGCCTCGTCTGAGATGGGCACGGTAAGTTTATGGATCATAGGGTTGCTCCTGCAAGAAGTCCAACTTCTTCGGAGAAGTTGGACTTCTATTGGATTTCTAAGCGCTGGCTCACCGGTAGGTCACTTCTTCGCCGCGCACGGTCATGCTGCGTCGCCGGTTGGCCCAGCACATGTAGCTGACCGAGACGAAGAAGCTGGCCGGCAGGCGGTGCATGGTGTCCATCTGCACGTCCAGCACGGTGGTCTGGCCGCCGAAGCCCATGGGGCCGATGCCCAACTCGTTGGCCTGATCCTTGATGGTCTCCTCCAGCGCGGCCAGCTCCGGGTCGGGGTTGCGGTCGCCCAGCGGCCGGAAGAGCTGCTGCTTGCTGAAGGCATAGGAGGCGCCGCGGTCGCCGCCCACCGCGATGCCCAGCACCCCCGGCGCACAGCCCTGGCCCTGCGCCTTGACCACCGCGTCCAGCGCGGCCCGGCGCACGCCCTCCAGATCGCGGCCGGCCTTGAGCTGGGCATTGGGCAGGGAATACTGCGCGCCCACGTTCTCGCAGCCGCCGCCCTTGAGCATCAAATCCACCTGGATGGCGTCCTCGTCCCACTCGTGGAAGTGGATGGTGGGGAACTCGACGCCGCTGTTGTCGCCGCTGTTGTCGCCGCTGATGGCATCCACTGCGTTGGGGCGCAGATAGGATTTCTCGGTGGCAATGGTGACGGCCTGTTTGATCTGAGCCGCCAGCTTGCGCGTCGACCAGCCCACCGGGTAATGCACCTCGAAGATCGGCGTGCCGGTGTCCTGGCAGATGGGCCGCGACTTGGCGCGCGACATCTCGGTGTTGACCAGCATGGTGTCCAGCGCGCCCTGCGCGGCCGAGCCGGCCGCCTCGCGCTCGCGCGCCTCCCGCAGCGCCTGCTCCATGTCGGCCGGCAGGTCGGTGGAGGTGCGGCGGATCAACTCGACAAAGGCTTCAGTCAGGTCGTGCATGTCACACCGTCCGCTCAAAGCCATCCAGCGTGTTCTGCAACAACATGGCGATGGTCATGGGGCCCACGCCGCCGGGGACGGGGGTGATGGCGCCGGCGACCTCCTTGGCCTCCTCGAAGGCCACGTCGCCCACCAGCCGGTAGCCGCTCTTCTTGCTGGCATCGTCGACGCGGTTGACGCCCACGTCGATCACCACCGCGCCCGGCTTGATCCAGTCGGCCTTGACCATCTCGGCGCGGCCCACGGCCGCCACCAGGATGTCAGCGCCGCGGCAGATGCCGGGCAGGTCTTTGCTGCGCGAGTGACAGGTGGTGACGGTGGCGTTGGCGTGCAACAAGAGCGCGGCCACCGGCATGCCCACGATGTTGCTGCGGCCCAGCACCACGGCGTTGGCGCCCTCCAGCTTGACGCCGCTGCGGCGCAGCAGTTCCATGCAGCCCTTGGGGGTGCAGGGAATGAAGAGCGGCTGGCGGCCTTTCATCACCAGCCGGCCGATGTTGACCGGGTGGAAGCCGTCCACATCCTTCTCCAGGCTGATCGCGCCCAGAATCGCCTCCTCGTTCAGGTGCTTGGGCAGCGGCAGTTGCACCAGAATGCCATTGACAGCCGGGTTGGCGTTCAGCTCGCGCACCAGCGCTTCCACTTCCTCCTGCGAGGCGGTAGCCGGGAGCTTGTAGCTGAAGCTCTCCATGCCCACCTCGACGCTGTTCTTGCCCTTCATGCGGACATAGGCCTGCGAGGCGGGATCTTCACCCACCAGCACCGTGGCGAGCCCCGGCCGGCGGCCGGCGCCAGTGTACAAAGCATCGACGCGCGCCTTGATCTCAGCGCGAATGTCGGCAGCGATGGCAGAGCCATCAATCAGTGTTGCGGTCATCTGTATCTCCAGTGTGATGAGTGAAACGTGAAGCGTGACACGTAACGAGTAACACGTAACTCGGAATTCAGAGAACGCGTGCGCGATTCCGGGCTACGCATTACGTGTTACGCATTACGCCTCATAGCCGCGTGCGCGCCGGCTGTTGGCGGCGCAGCAGATACTCGTAGGCCGACAACGCCGTCTTGGCGCCGTCGCCCACCGCGATCAGCACCTGCTCGGCGTAGCTGTTGGTGACGTCGCCGGCCGCGTAGATGCCGGGCCGGCTGGTCTCGCCCCGGCAGTTGACCACGATGCGGCCCATGGGGTCCAGCGCCACCAGCTCTTGCACCAGGCCGGTGTTGGGGATCAGCCCCAGTTCGACGAAGAGTCCTTTGATGGCGATCTCCTGCTGCCCGCCGCCCGGCGCGGCCACGATCATGGCCTCCAGATAGGGAGCCCCGGCCACGTCGACCACGGTGTAGCCCTCCAGGATCGTCACATTGTCGAAGCTGGCCAGCTTATCCAGCCAGGGGGAGTGGGGGGGAAGCGCCTCGGCCGCCACCAGATAGACCCGATTGGCCAGTGTGGCCAGCTCCGCGGCCGCGCGCATGGCCAGGGCGTCGTTGCCGACCACGGCCGTGTCCTTGCCCCAAAAGAGCGGCGCATGGCTGATGGCCGAATAGCTGATGCCCAGCCCCAGCAGGCGGCGTTCGCCGGGGATGTTGAGCATCTGCGGGCGGGCGCCGGTGGCCACGATCAGGGCGCGGGCCACCAGGGAAGCGCCGCTCTCGGTGGTCACCTGAAACACCTCCAGGCCCGCCCTGGTCTGCAAGCCCTCCACGGCGACCGCCTTGTCCATCAGGCGGGCGAAGTCCAGATATTCCATCTGGCTCTGGAACTTGCGCACCACCTCCTCGCCGTTGATGGCCTCGTAGCCCTCCAGGCCACGGATGTGCATGCGGTAATTGGCCTTGCCTCCCAGGTCCTCGGTGATCAGCAACGTCTCCAGCCGCTTGTGAATGGCGTAGACCGTGGCCGTCAGCCCGGCCGGCCCGCCGCCGATGATGATCAGGTCATACATAGTGGTTCTCCAGATGGATGCAGTGCCTCGCGGTGTCCGTCTGGCGCGGGACTTGCGGACTGTCCAGGCGGCCATTGCCTGCCTGGTGCGTCGCAGGTCCGGCGCGCCAGACACAGCATAGCACAGTTTCCCCCCGCTGAATATGACCTAGCGCAGGAATCGGAGAAGATTTTCGGCCAGGATGCTGCGCAACGACCGGCCTGCCGGCCGCCGATGCAGCATCAGCCCGCCCCCCCCAG
>JACSRL010000133.1 GCA_014879765.1 Anaerolinea sp.
TCCGTCGTCGGCAGCGTCAGATGTGTATAAGAGACAGATGCACCGTGGTAGGGGCGGGGTCACCCCGCCCCCACGCGCCGCGATGCACCGTGGTAGGGGCGGGGTCACCCCGCCCCTACGCGCCGCGATGCACCGTGGTAGGGGCGGGGTCACCCCGCCCCCACGCGCCGCGGTTTAGCCCCGCCGGCGCAGGGCATAGGCCGCGCCCAGGGCCAGGCTGATGGCCGCGGGCAGCGCGGCCAGCGGCAAGCCGGTCGCCGGCAGCGCCGCCTGCGTCGCGTCCAGCGTGCTCAGCGCCACCGCGGAGGGCGCCTCCACCGTCAGGGTCAGCGGCACCATCACCAGGTCGGTCTCGTTGCCGGGGCCGGCGTCGGGATCGTTGCTGGTGATGCACAGGTTGCCGGTGTAGATGCCCGGCAGCAGGCCGGTGGAGTCCAGCGTCACCGTGACGTCGGTGGCCATTCCGCTCGCCGTGGTTCCGGTGATCGGCGACGTAGTTGCCCACGGAATGTCGGCCGGGTTGGTGCAGGTGCTGGGCGGCGCGACGTACTCGATGAAGCGGGCGCCGCCGCCGATGATGGTGCGCACCAAGACGCCGCCGCGGGTGATCTCATGCACGCCCGCGCCGGTGGTGGTCAGGATGGCGCCGCCCGGCAGCTCGTAGACGCCACGATAGCCGCTCAGGCCCGTCGGGTCATAGCGGCCGACGAAGACGCCGGCCGCGGTGAACTCATGCACCCCTTCGTT
Source organism: Anaerolinea sp. (assembly GCA_014879765.1). Taxonomy (GTDB): domain Bacteria; phylum Chloroflexota; class Anaerolineae; order JAAEKA01; family JAAEKA01; genus JAAEKA01. The sequence goes on from JACSRL010000133.1 coordinate 748, forward strand.
GCTCGAAGGGCTGAAGTTGGCCACCAGCACATTGCTGTTGCCCGCCTCGCCGATCTGCTCAGGGAAGGTGCTGACGGCTGCGAAGTTGGCGATGTAGGCGCCGGCCAGGTCGTAGCGATGCACCGCACTGCTGCTGCTGCCGCCCGACAGCCAGTCTGCCGTTCGCCCATAGATGTCAAAGGGGGAGTTCAGCCCACCCGCGCCGTTGGCGATGAAGTTGCCCAGGTAGTTGCCGTTGGTGTCGAACTCGGCGATGGCGTTGGTGTTGGCGCCGCCGCCGACCGTCACCAGCAGGTGGTTGCTGCGTCCCAGCGAGATGCCGCGGATGTTGTCCAGGATCGCGTTGTTGACGCCGCCGGCCGGGGCGAAGATGCCCAGGTAGTTGCCATCCAGGTCGAACTCATGCACCACGTCGCCGGTCTGGTCGGAGACCAGGATGCTGTCGCCGCTGGCGCTCAGGATCGCGTTGATCGCCGTGCCCATGACGGCATTGCTGGGGATGAAGTCAGCGTCGATCACGTCGCCGGTGATCGGGTCCAGCGCCATCACCCGGTCGTTGGTCGAGTCGGGCACCAGCAGCAGGCCGGTGGTCAGCAGGGCCCGTTTGGCCAGGGCGCGGGCGGCCGGGTCGGGGGGCGCCAGCACGGAGGGTGCGGCATCGCCGACGCCTGCCAGCTCATCGGCGACGTTGGGCTGCCAGTCGCCGCCGGCCAGCGGCTGGCTGGCCGCGGCCGGCGCGGCCAGGATGGCCGGCTCCTCGAAGATCTGCCAGTTCAGGGCGCTGCCGCCGGTGTTGCTGATGGTCAGCGTGTGCTGGGTCTGCGTGTTGGTCTGCTGATTGCTGCTGACGGCCAGCGGGTCGACGATGATGTTGGGCGGCAGCACCGGCACGGTGACGGTGGCCGTGGCGGTGGCCGTCACCACATCGATGGGGCCGACGTTGTAGGCGGTCCACAGCGCATCGTTGACCGTGGTGGCGTTGATGGTGGCGCTGATCTCCTGGCCGGCCGTGACGGTGTCGATGCTGCTGCCGGGGGTCAGGGTGTAGGGCAGCGATGCGAAGATCGCCCCCAGCTCGCTGTCAGCCAGGTCATGCCGGTAGAGGGTCAGATTGCCGGTGTTGGTCGCGGTGTAGCAGTAGTAGACATCGGTTCCGGCCGGCACGGTGATGCTGCTGGTGGCCGCGCAGACACCGGCCGCCGTGCCCACGGTCTTGGTGAGCACGATGGAGGCGACGGCCGGGGTCGGATCCAGGCCGATCAGCAGCGGGTCATGGTCCGAGGTGCGGTAGGCGTCGGCGTTGAAGAGGCTGACGACCTGGCCGGGCGACTTGAACTCGGTGTTGTAGTCCAGCACACCCGGCTCGTCGGCGTTGATGTGCCAGGTGGTGGCGCCGGTGACCTGCGGGAAGAGGGTGGCGTTGGCCAGGCTGTGGTCCAGCGAGCCGGCCTGCGAGGCGAAGACGTAGGAGTAGCCGTTGGGCCCCTCGAAGGAGATCTCCAGGTTGGTGTAGCCGGCCCCGCCCAACGCGGCCATGGGGTCTTCCATCGCGTAGCTGTTCAGGTCGCCCATGATCAGGAAGTCGGGGTCGCCCGTGCCGGTGGGATCGCCGGCGATCCAGTTGAGCAGCGCGTTGACCGCCTGGGTGCGGGTGTAGTTGTAGCAGCTCTGGCCGTCGCCCTGGTCTGCGTCCAGCCCGGTGGCGCCGGTACAGCCCTTGGACTTGAGGTGGTTGACGACGATGGTGAAACGGCCATCGCCCGCCACCTCCTGGAAGCTCTGCGCCAGCGCCGGCCGGTTGATGTTGGTGAAGGCGGGGTCCACCAGGTAGTTGAGGATGGCGAAATCGCCCACCGGCTGCACCACGGCCGGCTTGTAGATGATGCCGACCTTGATCACGTCGCCGGGGTTGATCAGACCGGCGTCGAGGTAGTCATACGTGCCGGGGCCGGCCAGCGCGTTCAGCCCGGCGACGATGTCGGCCAGCGGCTCCACGTTGGGGGTGTTCTCCAGCTCCATCAGGCCGACCACATCGGCGTTGAGGATGTTGAGCGCCTGCAACAGCTTGGCGCGCTGGCGGGTGAACTCCTGCGCGGTGTTGGCGCCGCGGCATTCCTGGTTCTGGTTGGGGCCGCAGGGGAAGGGCGCCACGTTGGTGGTGTCCAGCGTCAGGAAGTAGTTGAGCACATTGAAGGAGCTGACCCGCAACGAGCCGCCGGCGCGCACCGGATCGGGGGCCGCGGGCCGCGGGTTGGCAGCGGTGAAGGTCGGCGCGGTCAGCGGGTGGATGCGGTAGAGGTTGCCGGGGCTGCTCCAGCCGGGATTGCCCTGGGTGAAGACGCCAGCCAGGGCGCTGACCTCGTAGCCGCTGCGCACCGTGTTCAGCGCGCTCAGTCCCAGCGGCGTCGGATAGATGATGGGATCGGGGTTCTGCAGCAGGCTGCCGTCGTCCAGGGTGAGGAAGTTCAGGTTGTTGGCGGCCTGCAGGGCGTTGGCCGGCGCGCCAGGCAGCACCACGTTGGTGGGCTGCCGCAGACGGCCGTTGGCCAGGGTCAGGATGCCGCCGCGGCCCAGGTTGTAGGTCTCGTTGACCGTCAACGTCTGGGAGATGGCCACCGACATGCCCTCGAAGCGTTCAGGATGGGCCAGGTTGGGGAAGGGCAGCGCCACGCTGGCCGGGGTAACGGTCCCCGACGGACTGGAGCAGACCACCGCCTCGGTCAGCGTGCCGAGTTGGGTCTGGTTCTGGAACTCAGAGACCGTGCCGGAGACGCGCACGTAGTCGCCCACCGCCACCGGGGCGAGGTTGCCTGGGTCAGAGATGAACAGCCCCTCGGAGGTGGCGGGGTCGCCGTCCTGGTCGAGGTCGGACATCTGGAGGAAATAGCCGTTGATGTTGCCGATGCCCTGGAAGTCAGCGATCACCCAAGCCTCGACGGTGTGCTGCTGACCCACCAGCGGGCTGGCGGCGCCGCTGCCCTGGATGGTGTGGATGGGCGTGGTACCGCCGGCGAAGCAGCCGCTGGCCATGGTGAAGGACCAGTCGTAGTCGGCGGCCATGTTCTGGGGCGTGCCGTCCTGGTCGGTCACCTGGCTGGCCAGGATGGTCACGGTGCAGGTTTCGCCGGGGTCGAAGTCGCTGTGGGGCAGGGCGAAGGTGGTGGGGCCGCCGGTGGGGGTGGCGTTCTGCGCGCCACTGGTGGTGCAACTGATGCCCACCGTGCCGCTGATGACCACCGACTCGCTGAAGGTGACGCTGACCGGAGCGTTGACCGCCACGCCGGTTGCGTTGTCGGCCGGGATGGTGCTGAGCACCGTGGGAGGCACATCGCCGCCGCCGCAACTGTTGAGCGGGGATGCCGTGTTGCGCGGAGCCGGCGCAACCGCGGTGAAGTCGGCCGTGTTGTTGTCGGTGTCGGTGCAGCCGGCGCCGGCGCGTAGGGCGGCAGTAGTATTGCTCAGCGCAGGTGTCGGCCCCGATCCCTCGAAGCAGTTGGCTGTTGTGCCGTAGCCGACGAAGTCAACTATGCTTGCAATGAAAGGGCATCCTGAACCGGTCAAGGCCGTTGTCGTATTGAGCAAGGCTACTTTACCAGCGCTTCCACCCATAGCCAAAGTTCCGATAACGTCGGGCGTGGGCAATGGGGTGGTGCCGCCCGCGCCTTGTGCTTGCTGAATCAGGAAATACTGACCCGGACCAATCGATCCACTAAGATTGGTTACCGCCCACGTTCCAGTCCCGGCTGCCGATACGTATTGCACTGAGTAGCCACTCAGGTTAATAGTACCCGTACCAGAATTGAAAAGCTCTATAAAATCGTGGGTGTAGGTAGCGCCGCTGTTGCCGCCGCCGCCATAGACCTGGCTGATGCGCAGGTCATTGGCCAGGGGCGCGGCTTCGAGCGGGCTGTTGACCTGCTCGGCTGCCGCCGGCAATACGCCGGGCGAAGCAAGCAAAGCGAAGACCAGAGCAAAGGCCAACAAGCCTCGTCCGGTGCGGGAAAGTGCCGTCATGGCAGGAATCCTCCTTGCGTTGAGTGGACAGGCGGCGCCATGCCGCCTGCATGGGCGACGTTGATTTCGGACTGCACGGGGAAAGGGATGGCTGGGCGGGCTGGACCCAGCGCCGCCCGATTATAGCATGAAGACGCGCAACGGGTCAACCCCCGACGGCTAAAGCGTCGGCTCCATCTCGAATGACTGCTTGCGCGCGGCGATGAGGAGGTACCAATGGTTGCTGTGCAGCTCCCCATCCCGGATGGTCAGCGCCAACTTGGCGCGCTGCTCGGGCGACAGGCTGTCCAGAATGCCGTGGATCTGGGCCACGTTCTGCGGGGAGACGCACTCGGTCAACGAGCTGAGGGGACGATGGCGGATGTAGGTGGCCTGGGAGAAGACGCGACAGCCGGCGGCCTCCAGCATGGCCTGCCACTGGCTGGGCCGGTACTCGCGCACGTGCGATTCGTCGTGCAGCCAGTCCAGCCGGTTCATCACGCTGTCGACGAAATCATCCTCCGGCACGCAGCGATCGTCGATCAGCAGCAGCCCCTGTGGCTTGAGCATGCGCACCATCTCGGCCAGCGCCTCCTGGATGTCGCTGAAATGATGGGCGGCGCGGCGGCAGGTCACCAGATCGAACTGCTCGTCGTCGAAGGTCTCGTCGTCGAAGGGCAGCTCGTGGATGTCAGCCTCCACAAAGCGCACGTTGGTCACTCCCTGCCGCACGGCCAGCTTCCCGGCCTCAGCCAACATGCGCGGGGTCAAATCGATGCCGATGATTTCGCTGACGTAGGGGGCGAAGGCGAACGCGGTGTGCCCGGCGCCGGTGGCCACATCCAGCATGCGCCAGGAGGGCTGCGGCTGGGCTAATTCAACCAGCCAGCCCAGCACCTGGGGATCGGTGTGGCAGATGCTGTCGACATAGAAGGAGGCCCGTGCAGTGAACACGGCCCGGGCGCGGTCTTCGGTGGTAAGCGATCTGTCGGTCATAGCGGCCTCGCTGATGAAGCAACCACCCGCGGCGCCCGGCCGGCTCATGGCCGGGCATCGGTGGCTGTGCGTCATCAGTATAGCCTGATTCGGCCGTCGTCGCTATGACCAAGATCATAAAGCGGTGTCGATTTTCAAGTTTCAGCAATTCACGATTTTAGTCTCACGCAAAGGCGCAAAGACCGCAAAGGGCAGAATGCCCGGCGTTCTTGGCGTCCTTGCATGAGCAGGTGAACTGCTGAGTTTACCGGCCCTCCGCAGGCTGGCAAACTTCAAGCCCACTCAACTGCTCTGATCGTCGGCTTTCTTCTGGCTCTCCGCCGGCTCCGACTTGGGCTCCTCCTCCTCGCGTATCGCCTTGCGAAACTCGCGGATGCCCTTGCCCAGGGAACTGCCCACATCGGTCAGCCGGCTGGCGCCAAAGAGCAGCAGGATAATCACCGCGACGATCAACAATTCGGGCCAACCAAAGCCGGGACCAAACATGGCAATACCTCCGAAAATTCTGCGAACTTGCGGCCCATCATACCCCTACCACATGGCGCTGTCAAGTCAGTCCTGTGCGATGCAACGAAAACGGCCGGCGTCCTGCTGGTGGACGCCGGCCGTTGGCTCAGCGATGAAGCGCGGAACTGATCCGCCTGGCGGCTAGAAGCGCTGGAAGGTGCCGTTGTTGTAGAGCACCCAGACGCCCGTGGAGGAGGTCCACAGCATCATGCCGCCCTGGTACTGCTGAGTCGTACCACTG
>JACSRL010000194.1 GCA_014879765.1 Anaerolinea sp.
ATGGCGCCATGAAAGGCCGTTGCGCAGACGAAAATCATGCCCGCACGAGAAAAACCCGGTTTCTGTACGGCTGGCTGAGCAGTTACGAATGGGGTTGACGAGACAGACCTTGCGGAGTGTGAAACAATGAGTAGCACAGGCGAAGGTAGCTGATCAGGCCAGTTCCGCCAACACCTCGCGCCCGGAGCGCCCCGGCTGCAGCACTGTCTCCTTGACGATGCGGCCATCGCGCATGGCCAGCACGCGGTCGGCCTGGCTGGCCATGCGCAGGTCGTGGGTGGCCAGCAGCACGCCGTGCTCCCCGTTGTCGGCCAGCGCGCGCAGGCGGCTGACGATCTGGCGGCTCATGCCGGTGTCCACGTTGGCGGTCGGCTCGTCGGCCAGGATCAGCGGCGGATTGGCCGCCAGGGCGCGGGCGATGGCGGCCAGTTGCTGCTGGCCGCCCGACAGCTCAGCGGGGTAGCGCTCTGCCAGGTCGGGCAGGCCAAAATCGGCCAGCAGTTGGTTGGTGCGCTGGGTGGCGTCGAAGGGGGGACGCCGGGTCATCAACTGCAACGGCAGACGCACGTTCTGGCGCACGGTGAAGCCGGAAAACAGATTGTAGCTCTGATAGATCATGCCCACGGCGCGCAGGCGCAGATCGGCCAGCCCATCGTCGTCCAGATCGCCCAGGCGCTGGCCCAGCAGTGTGACCACGCCGGTGTCGGCCGGTTCCAGGCCGGCCAGCAGGCTGAGCAGGGTGGTCTTGCCGCTGCCGGTGGGGCCGACCAGGGCCACAAATTCGCCGGCATGTACGGCCAGATCCACCTGATCCAGCGCCTGAATCGGCCCGGTCTGAGTCTCGTAGCTTTTGCTCAGCCTCTCGGCCTCTACCAAGGGGGTACCGTTGATCATTGCTGTCACCTCACACGAATCGACCGCCGCGCGGGCAGTTGCGGCCGCCTACCGTCCACCGACCGCACGCACCATGGCTTGTTGCGAGTCGGCCGCGAAACGCTGTTGGGTGCGCCGGGCCAGCGGCGCGCCCAGCCGCGCCAGGCGGTGGTTGGGCTGCGAATAGCCCAGCGTCTCATACCACACCGTGTCATCGGCGCGCCGCCATTCCACCGTGTAGCGCTCTTCGCCCCGCTCGACGTGCTCCGGCAGGGTGCCATAGGCGAAGCCCACGCGCGCCACCTCGCCCTCTTCGTCGAAGGTGTAGACCACCCGGCAGGCGTTCAGCCACCAGGCGCCGCCCACGCGCGTCAGCAGGCCGATGGTGTTGCCCGGCTGGATGGCAACGATGGGCCAACAGAGCTGCACCCACGAGAGCTCGAACATGCGCCAGCGCAACAGCGCCTTGCGCGCCCGCTGATAGACGATCTCGCCGCGTCCCAGTTGCACCTGATGGTGGTCCACCGTGTAGCCGGCCGGCGCCGGCCCGCGCGTCGCCTCCAGGTCAGGATAGCTGAAGGGTTGCAGGCTTTGCTGTTCGATGAACGTCTTGATCTGTTCGCCGCTCGGCTTGCGCATCATAATCATGCTGTGTCATCCTTGTTTTTGTTGAGGCAGGGCTTGATTCGTCTCAATTTGCTTCACGCGCCGGCGGCTAGGGGGTCAGCCAGGGACGGTCGCGCAACGACAGGCCGGGCGGCTGGCGGGAGATCAGCCACAACACCGGCGCCGCGCCGGCGGTGACGGTGGCCAGAGCTGCCAGCATGTCGACCAGGGCAATGGCCGCGGCCAGCGGCCAGGCGGTTGAGCTGGCCGGGCCCGCGGCCAGCGCCCAGGCCAGCAGCGCCAGCAGCGCGCCCAGCGCGCCGCCGGCCAGCGCCACGATGCCGTTTTCCAGCAGGATCAGCCGGCGCACCCGGCCACGGCGCACGCCCAGCGCGGCCAGCAGCCCCAGCTCCTGGCGGCGTTCCAGCGCGGCCAGCGCGGCCGAGGTCAGCACCAGGGTGGCGCAGGCCAGCAGCAACATGCCGGCCACCCAGAAGGGAAAGGCGGCCTCGGCCCGCCGGTTGGCCCAGCTCAGCGCGGCCAGGCCGAAGCCCAGCGATCCGGCGATCATGGCCAGCGTCATGCCCGCGGTCTGGCGGCGATGGCGCGCCAGCCCCTGCACGGCCAGCGCCCACAGCGGCCAGCCATCGGGCGTGGGCAGCCGCCAGTAGAAGCGGGTGAGCAGCAGGCTGCCGGCGTTGAGGGCTACGGCCAGCACCAGCGCCAGGCCGGTCAGGATCAGCCCACCGCGCAGGCCCAGCGCCAGCACGCCCAGCAAGGCCACCAGCAGGGCCGTGAAGAGCACACCCAGCGTCGAGAAGCGCCAATGGCCCCAGTCGCGGATCCAGTGGCGCGTCGCCCGGCTGCGCAGCGCGCTGAGCGGCGAGCGCAGGGCGGTGCTGATGCCGGTGATGCCCACAAAGAGCCATGTGGCCAGCAGGCCGGCGAGGGCCGCGGCGACAAAAGGCTGCCAGTAGAGGGTGAAGCCCGGCTCCAGCGCCAGATAGTCCCGCGCCGGCAGCCAGACCGCGAGGGTCAGAACAAAGCCCAGCGCCAGCCCGACCGCTACACCCAGGATGGCCAGGCCCATGGCCTCCAGCAGCAGCAGCGCCATCAGCTCCCAGCGACTGAGGCCCAGCGCCAACAGCAGGGCCAGGCTGTCCAGGCGGCGCTCCACGCTGGCCAGATAGGCGTTGCTCAGTCCCAGACAGCCCACCAGCAGCGTCACCAGGCCGGAGCCCAGCAATACCCCGGCCGGCGTCACCATCTCCAGCAGCGCGGGCGGCAGGATCCAGCCCAACTGGGCGGGGCTCAGCATCTCGCCGCGCACCCGCCAGGCGATCTGCATCCAGGCCAGCAGGGCAGCCACGCCGGGCGCCAGACTGACCAGGGCCAGCGCGGCCAGCGGCCAATCGCCCCGGATGCTGGCGGCCAGAAACGCCGGCGCCAGCCGGCCCAGGCGACGCCAGCGCGTCATGGCCGGCCTCCGCTCAGCGCACCGGCGGCCAGCAGGCGCTCTTCGCAGCGATCCAGCCAGGCCAGGTCTGCCTCGGCGTGCAGGATGGCGCCCTCCAGCAGGCTGGCGGCCACCGGGTCATCGGCCTGCTCGGCCGCGCGCAGCGTTCGTTCCAGCTCGCGCAGGTGTTGCAGGCTGAGCTCCCGCTGGCGCCAGAGCAGATCGGCCAACTGCTGGGGATCCCTGACCACGGCGGCCAGCACCGTCAGCTTCAGGTAGAAATCATCCTTCAGCTTGCGGTGGATCGGCGCCGGCTGTGCGGTCCAGGCGGCCAGCGTCTGCTCGCCCAGGCCGGTCAGCCGGTAGCGCTTCTGATCGGGCAGGCTCGGCTGCACCACGCGCACGTCCAACTGCACCAGGCCCTCCTGTTCCAACTGGCGCAGATTGTTGTAGACCTGCGCCTGCTGCAACGGCCAGAGCAGGCCGATGGCCTCGTCGTAGCGCTTTTTCAGCTCGTAGCCGTGGCCGGGGCCCTGAGCCAACAGCGCCAACAGCGCGTGTTTGATGGTCATGGGAAAAACCGCCAGCGGGTGTTGTACTAACCGGGGTTAGTATAACGAGAGAGGAAGCCTTTGTCAAACGGCTGCAGGCTTTTGGCGCGCTCGGTGCGTTGGATAAACTGGCGAGATGGGGTATACTGTGCCGCACAGAGAGCCGCCTGCCGGCGACCAACAGACAAGCTCCGCCGAGGAGAGCCATGAACCAGGAAAGCAAGTTTCTCCAAGCCTTGAAAGATCTCTTTGTCGGCGCGACCATCGAGGGCGCATCGGGCTATATCAATCTGATGCGCATCAAGGCGCACTACTTCGAGGCCGGCGTCTTTCCGCAGTTGATGCGCGAGATCGACGCGGCCGTGGCGCCCTTTCCCGGCTTTCGCGAGGAACTGTTCGACAAGCTGTACGACTTCTTCCACCGCTATTTCAGCGAGTCGGGGTCGATCTATTTTCGTTATACGCCCCTGCACCAGCGGGTCTACGAACGGGTCTACAGCGACGAGCGGGATGTGGCGCTCTTCTACAAGACCCACATGCTCTACTACGTCAAGACCGACCGGCTCTTTCAGAGCATGGACGCGGTGGTGGATGGGCTGCCCTTTCACTTCGACGTGAGCGGGCTGGAACACAAGCGGGCCAACGAGAAGCGAGCGCTGGTCTTTGAGTTTCGTGAGCGGCGCGGCGACAATGTGCTGGTGCTGGGGGTGGGCTATTCGGAGAACGGGCGCAAGACCAAGATCGAGGAGATGGTGCGCGCGGTGCAGCGCACCGGCGTGCGGGTGGACGAGGAGACGCTGGAACGGGCCTTTCGCCTTTTTGAGCGGCAGAGCGAGGTGGACTTTTTCATCAACAAGGACGCGCGCGGCTTTCTGCGCCAGCAGTTCGACCTGTGGCTCTACCAGTATGTCTTCGAGCCGGAGCAGCGCAGCCAGACGCTGTGGAGCGAGCGGCGCATCCGCCAGGTGCAGGTGTTGAAGGACACGGCCTACAAGATCATCGACTTCATCGCCCAGTTCGAGGATGAGCTGGTGCGCATCTGGAACAAGCCCAAGTTCGTGCGCGGCAGCCACTACATCGTCACCCTGGAGCGGGTGGCGGCGCAGGGCGAGGCCGGACAGGCGCTGTTGCGACGCTTTCTGGATCACCCCGGCATGGCGGCCCAGGCGCGGGAATGGCGCGAGCTGGGCATGGTGGGCGATGATTTCGCCGCGGCGCAGGTGTGGACCGGCGACGCAGCCGGGCAAAGGCTGGACGAGCGCAGCCAGTTCCTGCCCCTGGACACGCGCCATTTCCCCGACCTGGAAGGCGAGTTGACGGCGCTGTTCGATCATTTGGATGATGCGTTGGATGGGTGGTTGGTGAGGAGTGATAATTACCAGGCTTTAATTTCGCTGCTGCCAAAGTACCGAGGACGAGTTGGGTGTATTTATATCGACCCACCCTACAATACAGCGGCTAGTGAAATAATCTACGCGAATTCCTATAAACATGCGTCCTGGTTGACGTTAATGGAGAATAGACTCTCTATTTCTCGTGCGTTACTGAACAATAACGGAGTCGAAGTTGTAGCAATAGATGATACGGAGATGACTACTCTTTCAGAGCTTCTTGAAACACTGCTCCCCGGACACGATCGCAGCGTCGTTGTCGTGAATCATCATCCCGCAGGTGCTGGCTTGGAAGGTACAAACATCTCTGCCACACACGAATATGCCCTATTCATGACGCCCGCCGGAAAGAAAGTGCTTCATGGACAGATCAAGGGGGAGATGACAGGCAAGATTGGCTTCATTCGCACTGGAACAGCAGACAGTAATCTCCGGATGGGCCGTCCTAACAGCTTCTATGCAGTACTGGTCGATCCTAAATCGTCGGGTGTTGTAGGTGCGGAACCGCCGCCGCAAGGCAACGATTGGCCGCGAGGCAGCACACCTGAGGGCTACTTGCGAATATACCCTGTCAGTGCGGATGGCACAGAGCGCGTGTGGCGTCGTTCATACGAGTCATGTCTCCGAGAAATCGAAAAGGGCAATATCGAGTGCCAGAACAACAAGACACTCTACCTGGTTACCGATGAGTCTCAAAAGCACAAACCTATCTACAGTAACTGGACTCATACTCGTTATAATGCAGGCGCGCATGGCACTAATCTCTTGACGAATATTCTTGGCACGCCGATTTTCTCATACCCAAAATCAATCTACACGGTCATGGATTGTGTTAGCGCGGCGACTGTCAAATTCCCTGACGCTCTTGTGCTTGATTATTTCGCCGGTTCCGGCACCACAGCCCACGCGGTGATGAACCTCAACCGTGAGGACGGCGGCCAGCGCAAGTACATCCTGGTCGAGATGGGTGAGCACTTCGAGACGGTGATCCTGCCGCGCGTCAAAAAAGTCGCCTTCTCCGACCGGTGGCGCGACGGTGTGGCGCAGCCAGGCGGCTGCGGGATCAGCCATTTTGTCAAGGTTTTCTCCCTGGAACAGTACGAGGATGTGCTGCGCCGCGCGGTCTACGCCGACGCCGAACCCCTTTTTGTGCAGGGCGACCCCTACAACCAGTACGTCTTCCTGCGCGACCTCAAGCTGCTGGACAACGCCGAGACCGGCGAGGCGGTGATGACCCTGGACTTTGAGCAGGACACGGTCCACGTCCACCTGGAGCGCCTTTACCCCGATGTGGACGTGGCCGAGACCCTCTCCTGCGTCACCGGCCAGCGCATCCGCCGTCTGACCGGCGACGCAGTCGAGTTGGAGAACGGCGAACGCTTCAGCCTGGCCGATCCGCCCTGGGAGGCGGTCAAGCCACTGATCTGGTGGTAAGCCATGCGCACCCTCCAAACCATCCTCGACCAACTGCCCTACGACGCCCTGCCGCCGGCCTGGACGACCTTCGATCTGGCCAGCTTTTCAAAGCACAAGCGGCTGTGGGAGTATCAGCAGGACGCGCTGCACAACGCGCTCAAGGCGCTGTGGACCTACTACGAGAACTTCGGCGACTATCACCCCGGCGA
>JACSRL010000118.1 GCA_014879765.1 Anaerolinea sp.
GTGTCCAGCACGATCTCGTAGGGGCGGGGTGACCCCGCCCCTACCTCCCCTGCGGCGATGCGGCGATAGCGCGGGTGTTCGTCGGTGTCCACCACGAGGGGCGCGCCCTTGCGCTGAGGAATCTGCACCGGGGTGATCTCCTGCGCCAGCCGGCCGCTGCCCATGGCCGCGACCGCACGACGCTGGCTCTCGAAGGCGAAGGCATCCTGCGCCTCGCGGCTGATCGGCCCGCCAGCGATCCCGCCCTGCACGCTCAGCTCATAGATGTTCTCGGCCGTCTCTCCCATCTGCTCCAGGGGAAACAGGGCCTCCAGCCGCGGGTTGGGGTAGCGCCAGCCCAGGGTGGTGTCGTAGATGGTGGTGTGGCCGGTGGGATAGGCCCGCTCCGCCTTGGCCATGGAGTAGGGCGAGCGGCTCATGGACTCGACCCCGCCGGCGATGTAGACCTCCCCCTCGCCAGCTTTGATGGCGCGTGCGGCCTGGTTGATCGCGTTCAGGCCCGAGGCGCAGAGGCGATTGAAGGTCACGCCGGCCACCTGTTGCGGCAGCCCGGCCAGCAGCACCGCCATGCGGGCCACATCGCGGTTGTCCTCGCCAGCCTGGTTGGCGCAGCCCAGGTAGACCTCCTCCACCAGCGCCGGGTCGATGCCGGTGCGTTGGATGAGCGCTTGCAGGGGAATGGCGGCCAGGTCGTCGGGCCGCACACTGGCCAATGCGCCGCCGTGCCGGCCCACAGGGGTGCGAATCGCGTCGATGATCACTGCGTCGTGCATAAATCCTCCGAGTTCTGGGGGGGGCAGCGACAGGCTGTCTGTTTCACGCTTCACGTTTCACGCAACACGTACAGCCTGTCGCCTTCCACGTCCGATGATTTGCCTCGCCGCCCATTCTACCATAAAATCCAGTTGAACCAGGAACGCCAACGAGATATTCAAGGTTTTCGGAAACCTTGAATATCTGTACCATAACTCACGGAGCCATCATGCAGACCACCGTTGCCAACCCACCTGATCAGATTCTGATGTACGCCACCCCCTACTGCGGCGACACGCGGCGGGCGCGCCGCGTGCTGGACGAGCTGGGCATCGCCTATGAATTTGTCGACCTGCGCCAGGACCCGGCCGCGGGCCGTCTCGTCGAGGAGATCACCGGCGGCTTCCGCAGCTCGCCGACCATACTCTTCCCCGACGGCAATGTGCTGGTAGAGCCGTCAGAACGCGAGCTGCTGGCAGAGATGGAGCAGTTGCAGGCGGCTGGGTATGCTTTGAGCCAAGCAGCCTGAAATGAGAGGCAGCCCCTTGTGTCAACCTGGATAGCATGATACAATCACAAGAGCATTGGTGATTATGGTGACAGGTGGTGCATCGGTGGCTTCCCGATGCGCCATGATCAAGTGTTGTTTTGTAACAAGGTTGAAAGCACAATGGGCGTAGTAACTATTTCAGAACCGACCTTCCGCCTGTTGCAGCAAAAAGCGCGTCAGCAAGCCGAGACGCCTGATCGGCTTGCTGATGACTTGCTGCATCAGCAACTAACATCAAGACACCCTCACATCGAAGTTGTCAGAAAGCCCACTGGTGAACAAGCAGTCATCAGAGGCACTCGCGTGCCTGTGAGCGTTGTTGTCGGCTATCTTCGGATTGGCGAGACACCTGAGACGTTGGCGCACGAGATCATGCCTCATCTGTCACTTGCCCAGATCCATGACGCACTGAGCTATTTCTACGATCACTGTTATGAAATCGAACTGGAAATCGACCAGAACAGCGCAGAATGGGGCAAGGCATATCTCAGGGAGCATCTGAGCGACGAAGACTATCTGCACATCACCGGTCAAATAGAATGACACATCTGACTGGTCAAGAACAGGCCATGCTGGACGGCGCCGAAGGCCCCGGCGTGCAGCGCGCGATGGAGATCGTGGCCACGCTGGGCCGCATCTACGGCGCGCCGGACCTGGTTCCGGTGACGCACGCGCAGATTGCCGGCGTCAGCTACAAGAATCTGGGCGACGCGGGGGTGCAGTTCCTCAAGGAATGGGCCGCGGCCGGCGCGCAGGTGCGGGTGCCCACCACGCTCAATCCGGCCGGCATGGAGCTGGCGCGCTGGCAGGAGATGGGCATCAGCCCCAGCTTCGCCCAGCCGCAGCTCAGCGCCATCGACGCCTTCACCACCATGGGCGTCACCCCCACCATGAGCTGCACCCCCTATCTTTTCCCCGGCTACACCCCACAACGCGGCGATCACCTGGCCTGGGCCGAGAGCTCGGCCGTGGTCTTCGCCAACTCCATCGTCGGCGCGCGCTCCAACCGCGAGGGGGGGCCATCGGCCCTGGCCGCGGCCATCGTCGGCCGCACCCCGCGCTATGGCTATCACCTGGACGAGGAGCGTCTGGCCGGCATCGTGGTCGAGGTGCGCTGCCCGGTGCGCGATGTGGCCGATTTCGGCGCGCTGAGCTATGTGGTCGGCCAGCAGGTGGGCAGCGCGACCCTCTGGTTTGCCGACCTGGCCGACTGGCTGCCGCCACTGCCGGCCGACATCACCCTGGGCGGCGCGGCCGGCGACCGGCTGAAGACGCTGGGCGCGGGGCTGGCAGCCTACGGCGCGGTGGCGCTCTTCCACATCGCCGGCTACACCCCCGAGGCGCAGGACCTGGGCGAGCGGCTGATCAAGCCCAACGCCCGCCGGCTGACCATCGACAGCCTCGACCCTGGCTACAGGGTGATGGACGCCGACCCCGACCTGCGCCAGATCGACCTGGTGACCATCGGCTGCCCGCACGCCAGCCTGAGCGAGATCGAACAGATCGCCGGCATGTTGCAGGGCCAGCACGTGAAGACGCAGCTCTGGGTCACCACCGCACGCATCATCCGCGAGCGGGCACGCGCGGCCGGCTGGGTGCAGACCATCGAAGCGGCCGGCGGGCAGGTGGTGGCCGACACCTGCGCCGTGGTCGCGCCCATGCGCTCCATCGGCGTCACCAGCATGGCCACCAACGCCGGCAAGATGGCCTGCTACGCGCCGGCCCACAGCCAGGTCAAGATGCGCTACGGCAGCCTGGAGCAGTGCGTGGCCGCGGCCGTGACGGGGATGTGGAATGGCCAATGATCAATTGTCAATTGCCAATGGTTGATCTCACAACGCGGTGTGCCTTCTGGCATTGACAATTGGCCGTTGGAAATTGAACATTGAGCATTATCATGGATCTCACCTTCCACCCTCGCTTCGACTGCGCCATCTGCCCCACGCGCTGCGATGGGCGCAGCAAAAGCGCGTATATCTTCGAGGAGGATGTGGCGCTGTCGGAGGCGGCCGAGGAGTGGCTGGCCGGGCATCTGGCCGACGCGCTGGCGGTCGACGTCTACAGGGCGCCGGCGCAGCGGCATGGCCTGCCCGACCTGGCCTTGATCCGCGGCGACCGCGTGCTGGTACGCGTCGAGGTCAAGGCGCAGGGGCGGGCCTTCATGGCCGTGCAGCGTCTGCTGCCGCAGGCCGATTTGCTGCCCTACGAGACGGTGGCGCTCAACCTGAGCGACATCAAACGCTACGCCGCGCAATATCGTCTGGACGGCGTGCCGCTCTACCTCATCTGGCGGGTCAAACGTCCCTGCCTGGGCGAGGGCTACTGGGGCCAGCACATCGGCCCGCTGATGGCCATCGGCGACCGCTACCGCGAGCGCCGCACCTGGCGGCGCGCCTCCACCGACAGCGACTATGTGGATGGCGAGCACCGCGGCGTGACCGTCAACTACCACTTCAGCCTGAAAGAGCTGCTGCCGCTGGCAGAGCTGGTGGAAGAGATGGCTGTGGCGCTTTCCCCGCACCCTGTGGTATAATGCCGGCAGGGCCGCCGCCCTGACCGTTGGGTTCACCGGCGCGTCGTTGCGCCGCAAGTCATGCAGCCAGCAGGAGGATTTCACCATGAGCAACCGCAAACAAGCCACCGGCGCCTGTGTCTACTGCGGCAAAGAGATGACCCGCGGCGGGCTGGCGCGCCATCTGCGCACCTGCGCGCAGCGCCAGCAGGCCATTGTCGCGGCCAATGCCCAGCGCGGCGAGGATCAGACGCTCTACCATTTGCAGGTGCAGGATGCCTGGGGCAGCGACTACTGGCTGCACCTGGAGATGCGCGGCAACGCGACCCTGAAGGATCTGGATTTCTATCTGCGCGAGATCTGGCTGGAGTGCTGCGGCCACCTGAGCGCCTTCGAGATCGGGCAAGTGCGCTATACCCAGCTTTTCAACGACGGCATGAGCTATGGCCGGGAGAAATCGATGAACGCGCGGGTACACAGGCTCTTTCGGACTGGCATGGAGATCCCCTACGAATACGACTTTGGCACCACCTCGAAGCTGGTGATCAAGGTGGTGGATCAGCGCGAGGGCAAGCCCACCACGAAGAATCCCATCGTCCTGATGGCGCGCAACATCTTCATCCCGCCGCCCTGCGCCGAATGCGGCCAGCCAGCCACACAGGTGTGTACCGAATGTATCTGGGAAAGCCCGCCAATGGCTGTTTTCTGTGAAGAGCACGCCGAGGAACATGTACACGATGACATGCTGTTGCCCATCGTCAACTCGCCGCGCGTCGGCATGTGCGGCTATTCGGGGCCGGCTGAGCCGCCTTATTGACTGCTCATGGATTGAACCATCATGCAAGCACAGATTTCCCCCCAGAAGAACGCCAAGCGAGCGTCAGCTCAAACGATCCTGGCGTCATACGAGCCTCACATCACCAGCTCGCCCGGCACCCGAGGCGGCAAACCACGCATCGTCGGGCGGCGCATTACCGTCGCAGACATAGCAACCTGGTATTTGCAGCAGAACCAGTCTGTGGACAACATTGTTCGGGATTATGACCTGACCCACGCGCAGGTGCATGCCGCGTTGACCTATTATTACGACCATCGCGCAGAGATCGACAAGCGCGAGGCCGAGGATATGGCTGAAGCAGAAGCGCTGAGGCAGCGTTATCCGTCCAAGCTACACGCGCGACTGGCACACCGTGGCTGAGTTGATTCGATTTCACTTGGATGAAAACGTAAATCTGGCCATTGCGTCAGGCTTGCGACGCCGTGGGATCGACGTGACCACCAGCCGAGATGCCGGCCTCATCGGCGCATCGGACGCCGAACAATTGCAGTATGCAAGGAACGAAGGACGCGTGATTGTTTCACAAGACACGGACTTCCTGGTCATTGCAGCGGCAACCAGGGAACATCCCGGTCTTGCCTTTGCGCGCAAGGGGACACGATCAGTCCGGCAAATCGTCGACCAGCTTGAACTGATCCACGCCGTCATACCCGCAGAAGAAATGCAAGGACACGTCGAGTACCTGTGATCAACGTGTCTGAACTGGTGTTTGGAGGTTATTCCTAATGTCCGATCCCAACGAAATGGCCCGTATCAAGGACGAAGCCCAGCGCTGGCAGTCCACCACGCTGAAGAAGACGCTGGACCGCTTCCCGGAGCGCCAGGAGCGGTTCGTCACCACCTCCTCCGCGCCGGTGGAGCGCCTCTACACGCCGGCCGACATCGCCGACACCGACTACCTGCGCGACATCGGCTTCCCTGGCGAGTACCCCTACACCCGGGGCGTCCATGCCACCCTGCACCGCGGCAAACTGTGGACCATGCGCATGTTCGCCGGCTTTGGCACGGCCGAGGAGACCAACGCCCGCTTCCGCTATCTGCTGGAACAGGGCCAGACCGGGCTGAGCGTGGCCTTCGACATGGCTACCCTCTACGGCTACGACAGCGACGCGCCCGAGGCGTTGGGGGAATTCGGCAAGTGCGGCGTGGCGGTCAGCTCCCTGGCCGACATGGAGATTCTCTTCGACCAGATCCCCATGGGCGATGTCACCACCTCTATGACCATCAACTCGCCCGCGGCCATCATCTGGGCCATGTACATTGCCGCGGCCGAGAAGCAGGGCTACCACCGCCGTCAACTGCGCGGCACCCTCCAGAATGACATCCTCAAGGAATACATCGCGCAGAAGGAGTTCCTCTTCCCGCCGGAGCCCAGCATGCGGCTGGTGACCGACACGGTGGAATTCGGCACCCATGAGCTGCCGGAATGGAACACCATCAGCATCAGCGGCTATCACATCCGCGAGGCTGGCAGCACCGCGGCGCAGGAGCTGGCCTTCACCCTGGCCGATGGCTTCGCCTACGTGGAGGCGGCCCAGGCGCGCGGGCTGAACGTGGACGATTTCGCGCCGCGGCTGAGCTTTTTCTTCAACGCGCACAACGACTTCTTCGAGGAGATCGCCAAGTACCGGGCAGCGCGGCGCATCTGGGCGCGCGCCATGCGCGAGAAATACGGCGCCAAGAGCCCGCGCTCCTGGCTGTTGCGCTTCCACACCCAGACCGCCGGCGTCAGCCTGACCGCGCAGCAGCCGGAGAACAACATCGTGCGGGTGGCGGTGCAGGCGCTGGCCGCGGTGCTGGGCGGCACCCAGTCGCTGCACACCAACTCCATGGACGAGGCGCTGG
>JACSRL010000139.1 GCA_014879765.1 Anaerolinea sp.
CAAGGCTCGGTCAGGAGACCGGCCTGAGCAGTCGGAAAGCAAGGCTCGGTCAGGAGACCGGCCTGAGCAGCCGGAAAGGGGCTCGCTGTGGCAGCGCATGGTCCGCACGCCGCTGGTGCTGCCCACCCTGCTGCTGGTGCTGGCCTACCTGATTAGCACGGCCCTGTCGCTGACGCCGCGCATCAGTCTGATGGGCTCCTATCAACGCATGCAGGGCACTTACACCACGCTGTCCTACATCGTCATCTTCTTCCTGGTGCTCGGCCACCTGCGCCGGCCGGAGCAGTGGCGGCGGCTGGCCTACGCGATCATTCTGACCAGCCTGCCCATCGCCATCTATGGCATCTTGCAGCACCGCGGGGTGGACCCGCTGCCCTGGGGCGGCGACGTGCAGCGTCGCGTGGCTGCCAACATGGGCAACGCCATCTTCGTGGCGGCCTATCTGCTGATGGCCTTCTTCCTGACCTTGCAGCGCACCCTGTGGCACTTCGGCCGCCTGCTGCGCAGCGAGGAGGGGCGCAGCGATGTGGGCGACGCGGTGCTGGCCGGCTGCTACCTGTTCGTGCTGGCCGTGCAGAGCCTGACCATCCTCTACACCCAGAGCCGCGGCCCCTTCCTGGGGCTGCTGGCCGGGCTCTACCTCTTCAGTTTGGTAGGCCTCTTGGGCCTGCGCGCCTGGGCCAGGGAGAATCCGCGCCTGGGCAGCGGCGCCAGGGCGGTCTTCAGCCACGGCTGGCTGGCCATGATGGCCGCGGCCGTGGCGATGGTCGCCTTCCTGGTGATCTTCAACCTGCCCAACTCGCCGCTGGCCGCGCTGCGCAGCAGCCCGACCATCGGCCGCCTGGGCACCGCGCTGGACTTCGAGGCCAACACGGCGCGAGTGCGCACGCTGATCTGGCAGGGGGCCAGCCAACTGGTCGCGCCGCACGAGCCGCTGGAGCACCCCAACCTCTCCGGCGACAGCTCCGTGACTGCTATGCAGCCAGACACGGTCAACCTGCTGCGGCCACTGGTCGGCTACGGCCCCGAGGCCATGTGGGTCGCCTTCAACCGCTATTACCCGCCTGACCTGGCCTACCACGAATCGCGCAACGCCTCCCCCGACCGCTCGCACAACGAGACCTTCGATTCGTTGGTCATCACCGGCGCGCTGGGCTTCGTCGCCTACATGGCGCTCTTCATCAGCATCTTTTACTTCAGTTTGAAGTGGCTGGGCTTGATTCGCAGCCGCCGCCAGCGGCTGGCCTTTCTGGCGGCCACCTTGACCGGCGCGGCGCTGGGTGGGCTGGTTCCACTCCTGCTGCGGGGCGACTGGGTGCTGCTGGGCATCATCCTGCCGGCCGGCCTGGTCGCCGGCGTCATTCTCTACACCACCGCGGCGGCCCTCTGGAACGATCGGCGGGGCCTGCCCATGCACCTGGGGCAGCGCGAGCTGCTGGTGATGACCATTCTGGCCACGGTGATCGCCCACTTCATCGAGATCCACTTCGGCATCGCCATCGTCGCCACCCGCACCTACTTCTGGGTGTGGAGCGCGGTGCTGGTGGCGCTGGGCATGAACTGGCTCCAATTAGAGGCGCCGCAGGCCGAGCCAGCCGCGACGGCCGCGGCAGCCGCCAATGAGCGCAAGAGCGCGCCGGCAACGATCGCGACCGGCGGCCGCCAGCCGGCCGGCAAGGGCAAGCCGCGCGCCGGCCAGAGCCGCGCCGCCGGCAGCGCGGCCGTGTCCACCCGCCACGACCGGGCCAGCCACTTTGCCTGGGCCGAGGTGGCCATCTACGCGGTGATCATCGGCATCGTGCTTTTCACCCTGGCCTACGACTACATCATCAACCCCAACGTGCTGGCGCTGCGCCAATCCAACCCGCTGACGGTGCTGGTCAACGCCTTCACCACCCGCATTGTCCAAGGTCAACGGATCGTGAGCCTCGGTTTGTTATGGATGGTGCTCTTCGTCTGGCTGGTGAGCATGGTCGTTGCCCTGTTCGACATCGCCCCCACCCGCCAGGCAGCCACCCGTCGCTGGTTTGGCCGGGGCGCGCTGCTCTTCTCGGCCATCAGCCTGGGCATCTTCCTGGTCTTCGGTTTGATCCATGCGGCCGGCGTCGGCCGCGACACGCGCCTGCAACAGGCGGGCAGCATCACCGTGGAACAGGTCGCCACCATGGCCGCCAACCACATCGTCACCTACTACGTGGTGATCCTGCTGCTGTTGGCCCTGCTGGCCGGCCTGCTCTGGTGGTTCCGGCCCCACAAAGGCAGCCAATGGCTGGGGCCGGGCGGCTGGCTGGCGGCCGCGGCCGCGGTGGTTCTGCCGATCCTGGCGCTGCTGGTGATCTTCAACGTCAACGCCAGCCTGGTGCGGGCCGACACCATCTTCAAGCAAGGACAGGCCTACGAGAATGCCGACCGCTACGACGAGGCCATCTTCCTCTACCAGATGGCGCTGAGCGAGCAGCCGCGCGAGGATTACTATTATCTCTTCCTGGGCCGCGCCCAACTAGAGCGCGCGCGCCAGGCCTCGGGCAGCGAGCGGCAACAGTACCTGGCTGACGCCGAGCGCTCCCTGCTGCGCGCGCTGGAACTGAACCCGATGAACACCGATCACAGCGCCAACCTGGGCCGCCTCTACCTGGCCTGGGCGCAACTGGCCAGCGCCGGCGAGCGGGCCGCGGCCGTACAGAAGTCGCTGGACTACTACTCGGTGGCCACCCGCCTCAGCCCCAACGCCGCCCACCTGCACAACGAGTACGCCTCGGCCTATCAGATGGCCGGCGATCCCAGCCAGGCGCTGGAGCAGTTCATGACCTCGCTGCGGCTGGACCCGCGCTACGCCGAGACCTACCGCCGCCTGGGCGACTTCTACCGCAGCACCAACCAGATGGACGAGGCGATCCGCACCTACGAACAGGGGGTGCAGGTGGCGCCGCGCAACGTGGTCCTGCGCAGCGTGCTGGGCTTCCTCTATTCGGAGCAGGGCGAGACCGGCAAGGCCATCGAACAAAACCTGGCCCTGCTGGAGCTGCGCCCCAACGACGCCAGCGCGCTGCAAAATCTGGCTGCGCTCTATGCACAGCAGGGCGACACCGCCACTGCGCTGCGCTACGCCCAACAGGCCCTCACCGTGGTGGAGAACGCAGACGATCGCGCCACGCTGGAAGCGCTGATCCAACAGCTCCAATGATCGCCTTTCTCGCCGTCCATCCGACCACCGTCTACATTCTGGTGGCGCTGACCGCGCTGCTGCTGGTGTTGGTGACCACGCCGGTGGTGCGGCGCGTCGCCTGGCGCTTTGGCTTTGTCGACCAGCCCAGCGTGCGCAAGGTGCATGCGGCGCCGATGCCGCGGCTGGGCGGGGTGGCCATCTACCTGGGCTTTATCCTGGCGCTGCTGCTGCTGGGCACCCGTTTTCGCATCAACGAACTGGTGGGCATCATGGTCGGCGCCACCCTGGTGTCGGTCATCGGCGGCATCGACGACCGCAGCCCGGTCAACCCGCTGCCCAAGCTGCTGGTGCAGGTCCTGGCCGCGGGCATCCTGATCCTCAGCGGCGTGCAGGTGCAGATGTTCCCCCTGGCCTGGATCAACTGGCTGGCGACGATCTTCTGGGTGGTGGGCATCACCAACGCGCTCAACTTCCTGGACAACATGGATGGGCTGTCGGCCGGTGTGGCCACGGTGGCGGCCGGCTTTTTCCTGCTGCTGGCCGCGCTCAGCGGCCAATACCTGGTGGGCGCGCTCTCCGCCGCGCTGCTGGGCGCCTGCATCGGCTTTCTCTTCTACAACTTCAACCCGGCCAGCATCTTCATGGGCGACAGCGGCTCGCTCTTCATCGGCTTTGTGCTGGCCGCCATCGGCATCAAGCTGCGCTTCCCGGCCAACGTCGATATCGTCACCTGGATGGCGCCGGTGCTGGCGCTGGGGCTGCCGATCCTGGACACCACGCTGGTGGTCATCTCCCGGCTGCGCCGCGGCAAGAACCCGCTGACCACGCCGGGCAAGGATCACATCTCGCACCGGCTGGCGCGCGTCACCGGCTCCAAGCGCGAGGCGGTGCTGCTCTGCTATCTGATCGGCGGCATCTTTGGCATGATCAGCATCTTCATCACCACGGCCACCGTGCTCGAGGGCTATCTGGTGGGGCTGGCCGTGGCCAGCATTGTCGCCTATCTCCTCTGGTGGCTGGAGGTCAAGGTGGGCTATGAGTAGCTGGATGGGGTAGCTGTCCAAAGACTCAATGGGTTGGCTCGGTCGGCCCCTACCGGGGTGCTGTGCAAAGACCGGCCAGAGCGGCTATTTTCAGGTTAGCTCAAAACAAAACTCAGATACAACGAATCGAAGGATACACGTATGGAATTGCACGCAAAGATCACTTCCAATCAAGCCATCATCTGCGTGATCGGGCTGGGCTACGTGGGCCTGCCCCATGCCACCGCCTTCGCCCAGGCCGGCTTTCGTGTGCTCGGCCTGGACGTGAACCCGCGCCGCGTGGCCGCGGTCAACCGCGGCCACAGCGATATCCCGGACGTGCCCTCGGAGCTGCTGGCCGGGCTGGTGGCCAGCGGCGCGCTGCAGGCCACCGGCGACTACAGCCGCCTGGCTGAGGCCGACATCGTGCTGATCTGCGTGCCCACGCCCTTCGACGCCATGAAGACGCCCGATCTGGCCTTCATCGTCGCCGCGGCCGAGGGAATCGCGCCCCACCTGCACCGCGGCCAGATGGTGATCCTGCAAAGCACCACCTATCCCGGCACCACCGAGGAGATCGTGCAGCCGATCCTGGAGCAGGGCGGGCTGCGCGCGGGCCAGGACTTTCACCTGGTCTTCTCGCCGGAGCGCATCGACCCAGGCAATCAGCAGTACAGCGCCCACAACACCCCCAAGGTGGTCGGCGGACTGACCCCGGCCTGCACCGAGCTGGCCTGTGCGTTGTTCAGCCACCTGACGCCCGCGGTCCATGCCGTCTCCACGCCGCGCGCGGCCGAAATGACCAAGCTGCTGGAAAACATCTTCCGCAGCGTCAACATCGCGCTGGTCAACGAGCTGGCCGTGTTGATGGAGCGCATGAACATCGACATCTGGGAGGTGATCGCGGCGGCGCGCACCAAGCCCTTTGGCTTCATGGCCTTCACTCCCGGCCCCGGCGTGGGCGGCCACTGCATCCCGGTCGATCCCTACTACCTGTCGTGGAAGGCGAGAGAATTCGATTTCTACACCAAGTTCATCGAGCTGGCGGCCGAGGTCAACGCCGACATGCCGGAGCACGTGGTGCGCAAGATCGCGGCCGGGCTGAACCTGCACGGCAAGGCGCTGTACGGCGCCACCGTTCTGGTGTTGGGGGTGGCCTTCAAGCGCGACATCGACGACGCGCGCAACTCGCCGGCTCAACGCGTCATCGAGCTGTTGTTGGACTTTGGGGCAAAAGTAGAGTATCATGACCCCCACGTGCCCAGCTTCACCGTGGGCGGCAGCGTGCTGCACCGCTCTATGGTGACGCTGCACTCGACGCCGCTGGCGGCCGGGCTGGCCGCGGCCGATGCCGTGGCCATCATCACCGGCCACACCAGCCTGGACTATCGGCAGGTGGTCGAGGGTTGCCCCGTCGTCATCGACGCCGTCAACGTCACCAGAACGCTGGCTGACTGCAACGGCCAGGTGATCCGACTGGGCGCACCCCTGCCCGCCGCTTCAGTGTAATATCGTCACCGATCTACCAATCTATTGGAGGTACCTTTCCCTTGTCGAAACTGAGACTTCGCAAATCACTGTTGGTTCTTGGCCTGCTGATGGCCGTCGCCCTGGCCGTGGTGGCCTGCACGACCCCGCCCGCGGGCTCGACGCCCACCGACGCGCCGGCCACAGAAGCGCCCGCCGAGGCAGTGACCGAACAGCCGACCGCCCCGGCGCTGGACCTGACGCTCCCGACGGCGACCACGCCCATCTCCATGGGCGTCATGCCGGTGCTGACCACCGACGGCTCACGGCCGCTGGCCGACCTGGACCCGACGCAGCGCAACGGCGTCTATGGCCAGGCGCCGGAGATGGCCATCGACCCTGACACCATCTATCTGGCCACCATCAGCACAGCCAAGGGCGACATCGTCCTGGAGCTGTACAGCCAGGAAGCGCCGGTGGCCGTCAACAACTTCGTCGTGCTTTCCCAACTGGGCTTCTACGATGCCATGCCGCTCTACCCGGTCGGCCCGCCCGCGGCGGTGTTGACGGGCGATCCCAGCGGCGACGGCCAGGGTGGCCCCGGCTACGAAGTGGCGGCCGAGATCGGCGTCCCCAACCTGGCCGGGACCATGGGCTACCTGCGCCTGCCTGACCAGATCAACCCGGAGCGCCTGAGCAACGGCAGCCAGATCTACATCACCCAGGAAGCGGTGCCCGACATCGACGGCGTCTATGCCGCTTTCGGCCAGGTGATCGACGGGATGGATGTGCTGACCCAGCTCGAGATGGGCGATGTGATCGACCGCATCGACT
>JACSRL010000366.1 GCA_014879765.1 Anaerolinea sp.
ACTTGCACCTGCGGCGCACGTGCAGGTGTAAATCGCCCGGCTACACAACGGCGCCCCGTCAACGGGGCTAATAGCGTGCAGTGTACGCCAGCCCGTTTCAACGGGCGCTGTTTTGTAGCCGGGGGATTCATCCCCCGGCGGACCCGCACGCGAACGCGCTTCGCTCTATTGCCAGGCCGTTCACGGCCCTGCCGCCTCCTCCACCACCGGCACGGCGGCGTAGTGCGCGGCCAGCACCACGCTGTTGGCCACCCAGGCCGGACCGTCCGGCGTCTGCACCTGCCACCAGGTGCGGTCGGTGTTGCTGCCCAGCAGCGGCAGGCTCTCGCCCGCCTGCATCTGGCCGACGATGTCGAAGCTCGTCCCCGGCCCGCTGCGCAGGTTGGCCAGGCCGCTGCCGGTGTAGACCGCCGGCTCCGGGGCCGCGGCCAGGTCGATGGGCTGCTTTAGCCAGCGGTCGAAGAAGGCCACCGACCGGCTCATGGCTGTGCTGAAGTTGCCGGAGATGTTGTGGTTGTCGCCGGGATAGGTCACCAGCTCGATGGGCATGCCGGCCTCCAGCCCCTGCCGGTAGAGGATGCGCGAGAACTCCACCGGCACGCTCTCATCCCCTTCGGTGTGGTGCAGTTGAATCGGCCCTGACAGGTCCTCCAGAAAGTAGTTGGGCGAGAGAGTCTGCCAGAAGGCGGGGTTCTCCTCCGGCGAGCCGAACTGGCTGGTCAGGCTGTTGCGCCAGCGGCCGCGGCCGCTGGTCGCGTTAGGATCGGGCGTGGGCGCGGGCCGGTTGCCGCGCCGCCAGCCGCTCAGCAGATCCTCGTAAGCGCCCACCACGCCGCCCCAGATCACCCCCGCCTGGATGTCGGGATCGGTCACCATCGCGCGCAGGGTGATCCACCCGCCCATGCTGTGGCCCCACATGCCGATGCGCGCCGGGTCGGCGTCGGGGTAGCGCTTGAGCGCGCCGGTCGCGTTCAGCACGTCGATCACGTAGTCGGGGGAACCGTAGGCGCCGGTAGGCGAGCCTTCGGACCGGTCATGGCCGCGATAGTCAGGGCGGAAGACGATGTAGCCGCTACTGGCGAAGCCATCCACATAGGCCACGTAGCGCTCGGTGGTGCGGTACTGCGCCGGTGGGATGTAGCCGTGGTTGAAGATGATCACCGGCCAGCCGCTTTCGGGCTTTTGGCCGCGCGGCACGGTCAGCAGGCCATACTGCTTCAGCCCCTCGGAGTCGTAGGAGGCGTAGTAGCGGTCGTAGTTGGAGCCGGGCGCCAGCGTCTCTTCGATCACCAACTGGCTGGCGGAATAGTCCTGCTGGCGCAGGTACTCGATGCTCAGCGGGAAGATCGGCGTCGGCGTCGCGGTGGGAGTCGCCGTCGGAGTCGCCGTCGCCGTGGGCGGGAGGGTTGGTTCCTCCGTCGGCGCGGGGGTGGCTGTCGCCGTCGCCGTCGGCAGGGCAGATTGCTCCGCGACCGCGGCTGTCGGCGGCGGCGGCGCCGGCTGCGGGTCGCGCTCCCGGCCGCAGGCGGCCAGCGTCAGCAGCAGAACAAGCAGGGCCGCCAGGACAACGGCCTTCGGAACGTGCAATCGGGTATGGACAGTAAGGGATTCAGTCATGGCAGGAAGCTCATTCAGCTCAGGGTTAGTCGGGAATCTCACCATGGTTCGTTTGCTCGTTGCTTTCTGGCCCGGCGCCGACCGCACAAGCCTATGGCCGCTCGCCCAGGGTCAGGGAGACAGTCAGCTCCTCGCCGTTGCGCAGCACGGTCATCTCGATGGTCTGGCCCGGCGCGGAGTAGAAGACCAGGTAGCTGTTCAGCTCGTCGAAGTTGCGCACCGGCTGGCCATCGACCGCGATCACCAGGTCGCCGCCGCGGCCGGTGTTGGGATCGGCCGCGCGCAGCCCTGCCAGATCGGCCGGGCTGCCGCTGGCCAGGCTCAGGATATAGGCGCCCTGGCTCTGGGAGAGGCCAAAGGTGGTCTGGTCGCTCAGGCTGAGCTCGCTGGCAAAACTGAGGCCCATGTAGGAGTAGATGTGCCGGCCCTGCTCGATCAGGTCAGGCACGATGCGGTGTACCGCGATCACCGGGATAGAGAAGCCCACGCCAGAGTTGACCCCGGTGACGCTGGCGATGGCCGAGTTGATCCCCACCACCTGGCCGTCCAGATTGAGCAGCGGGCCGCCGGAGTTGCCAGGGTTGATGGGCGCGTCGGTCTGGATCACCCCCGGCAGCGAGTAGCCCAGGCTGGGGCCCTGGCTGCGCTGCGAACGCAGGCTGCGCCCCAGCCCGCTGACGATGCCCACTGACATGGAGCCTTGTTCGCCGAAGGGATTGCCGATGGCCACCACAAACTCGCCCACCTGCAAGCTGTCCGGCTCAGCCAGCGGCAGCGGCTCGACTCCCTCGGGCAACGCCTCCACCTGGAGAACGGCCAGGTCGCTGTCGGCGTCTGCGCCGACCAGCCGGGTGGCCAAGCGGTCGCCGTTGGCAAAGACCACCTCAGCGCCGCGCGCGCCGCTGATCACGTGGTTGTTGGTGACGATGTGGCCGGCGGTGTCGTAGACGAAACCGCTGCCGCTGCCGGTGGCGGTGAGGATGTAGACCACCGAGGGATTGGCCTGTTGATAAAGCGCCACCAGCGCCGCCTGCAAATCATCGTCCGCAGCATCGCCGGCCGCGGCCGGCTGGCTGATGGCCGCGCGCTGCTCCATCTGCGCCAGGCGGTTGGTGACGGCCTCGTCGATCAGTTGGGCCAGCGATTCTTCGTCCAGCGCCGGCAGACTCTCCGCCACCACCGTCTGAATCGCGGCGCGCAGGGCTTGGGAATCGGTCTCCGCCGCTACGGGGGCGAGCTGCGCCTGGACGCGTGCCGTCACCGTGTCAGCCAGCGCCGCCAGGTCCACCGACGCGGCCGGCGCTGAGAGCGCCGCCGGCGCGGGGGTCGCCGACGTTGCCGGCGGCGCCTGAAGGCCGGAGCAGGCCGACGCCGACAGGAGCGTGAGCAGCAGCATCGCCAGCATCACCGTCCAACGGGGAGTAACTTTTGTCTTCTTCATGAGAAATCATTCCTTTTGGGTAACTGCTCAGCCGGCGGGTGCGAACAGGTGGATCGAGTAGGCTGCCGTACCGAAATCACGCGTTCGCACCCGCCGGCAGATCAATCGTGAAGACCGTGCCCTGGCCGAGCACGCTTTGCACCTGAATGACGCCGCCCTGCGCCTCGACCAGCGACTTGGCGATGGCCAATCCCAGGCCAGATTCGCCGGTGTCCGGCCGCGAAGGGTCGGCGCGATAGAAGCGTTGGAAGATGTGCGACATGTGCTGCGGCTCGATGCCCGGCCCGGTGTCGCCGACACGCAACAAGACACGATCGCCCGCGGCCGCGCCGGAGAGGGTGATCACGCCACCGCTGGGGGTGTAGCGCAGCGCGTTGCTGACCAGGTTGGCCAGCACCTGCGCCAGCCGCTCGCGGTCGGCCTCCACCCACGGCAGCTCAGGCGCCACCTGCACCTCCAGGCGGACGCCGCGCAGCGCGGCCATCTCGGCGTTGGCGGCCGCGACGCGCTCCAGGCTCTCGTCAGGGGCCAGCAGGACCGGGTTGAGGGCCAGCTCGCCGGCGTCGGCCAGCGACAACGTGCGCAGATCGTCCACCAGATGGCTGAGCAGGCGCGCCTCGCCGTACATAGCATCGTAGATGGCCGGCTTGCCTTGCAGCTTGCCGTCGCTCAGCGCCTCGGTGTAGCCCAGGATGACGCTCAGCGGCGTGCGCAGCTCGTGCGCCACGTCGGCCGTCATCTGGCGGCGCAGGTGGTTGGAGGCAGCCAGGTCGGCGCTCATCTGGTTGAAGGAGGCCGCCAGAATGCCCAGCTCGTCGAAAGTCCGCACCGGCACGCGGTGATCCAGGTCGCCCTGCGAGACCCGCTGCGTCGCTTCGGTCAGCTCCTTGACCGGGCGCGAGATGGCGCGCGCCAGCAGGATGCCCAGCGCCAGCGCGATGACCGTCGCGCCCAACGCGCCGAAGAAGATGGCCCGATTGACCCGCCGCAGGAAGGCAGATTCCGGCGAATAGGGCGCGCGCGCGCGGTAGAGGGGCGTCACGTCCAGCAGCACCCGGCCCACCACCTGGCCATCGACTTCGATAGCCAGCGTGTCCTTCAGGTTTTTTTCGGCGACGACCTGGCCGATGGGATAGCGCCGGCTGCCCAGCACCACGGTGTTGTTGCTGTCCACCAGCGCGATGGGGGCGCGCACGAAGCCCTCGTGGGAACGAATCGCCACCGCGGAGATGTCGCGCCAGCCGCTGTTCTTGATGTAGTAGGAGGCCAGCTCGGTCACCAGGTCCTGCTGGTTGCGGTCGCTGAGGAACTGGTCGAACTCGCGCTGGGTGCGCACGCCGACGAAAACGGCCACCAAGAGGGCGCCGATCAGGCCCACGAAGAGAAAGGCCAGGGTGAGTTTGAGTGCAAGGGATCGCATGAGTGGGCGGTTCGTGGTCGTGCGGCAGAGGGCTACTCGGCGGCGAAGCGATAGCCGACGCCGTAGACGGTCTCGACGTAGCGCGGCTTGCCGGGATTGGGCTCGATCTTGGTGCGCAGGTTGCGGATGTGAACGTCGATGGTGCGCTCGTAGCCGTCGAACGCGTGGCCCTGCAGCCGGTCCAGCAGCTCGGCGCGGCTGAAGGCGCGGCCGGGCGACGCCAGGAACACCGCCAACAGGTCGAACTCGGAGGGCGTCAGCTCCACCGGGCGGCTGTCCACCGTGACCTTGCGGCTGGCCCGATCCAGCGTTACATCCGCGACGCGCAACACCTCAGCAGGCGCCGAGTCGCGGCTGGTGCGCCGCAAGACGGCGCGTGTGCGCGCGGTCAGCTCGCGCATGCTGAAAGGCTTGGTGACGAAGTCGTCGGCGCCCAGCTCCAGACCCAACACCTTGTCGCCCTCCTCCAGCCTGGCGGTCAGGATGATGATGGGCGTATCGGTCTCGCGGCGGTGTACACGCAGAAACTCATAGCCGCCCATGTTGGGCATCATCAGGTCCAGGATGATCAGGTCGGGCTTCTCGTGGCGGGCGACGTAGAGCGCCTCCTGGCCATCGGCGGCCATCACCACGCGAAAGCCCTCTTCCTCCAGGTAGGACTTGACCATCAGACGCAGTTCTTTCTTGTCGTCAACCACCAGAATCGTCTTGCTCATAGTGCTGCATGTCCTGGTGCAATCGGCGGCCCTGGCACCCTGAGGCCCGGCAAAGGGCCTCGACTACTGCGCCACTGCCACGAACTCCAGCTCCAGCGTCACATCGTCGGCCACCGTGTCCACCGACGGCGAGTCAGGAATGCTCAGGCCGAAATCGCGGTAGGGGAAGGTCGTGGTGGCCAGGCCCTCGATGCGGGTCTCGCTGGCCGGCGTCACCGTCGCCTCGAAAGTCACCGACTGCGTCACATCGCGAATCGTCAGGTCGCCCACGATCTGGAAGGTGAAGGGCTGGCCGACCGTCACCGTCGCCGGCAGGCCCACCAGCTCGGTGGGCTGGAAGGTGACGAACTCGTAGGTGTTGGTGTCCAGGATGAAATTCTTGATCGCCCGGTTGCGCATGTCTCTGTCGGTGGCCACCGTGCGGACGTTGACCGTCACCGGGCCAAGCTGGGCTGCGGCTGGGTTGGCCGGATCGACCGCGATCTGGGCCGCGACCTGGTCGGTCACGCCCACCACCCGCTCCGGTGAGCCGCGCAGCACCTCGTCGATGATGAAGCGCGCCTGAGATTCGGCCTGCACCAGCTCGAAGATGCGTGGGGCAGCCGCCGGGGCCGGATCCGCCGCGACGGTCGCCTCCGGGGCAGAGGTCGGCGCGACCGCGGGCTCGGTGGCGGCTGGCGCTGTCGGCGCGGTTGTCGCCGCGGCCGGCGGCTGGGTGGCCGCGGCGGCCGGCTGGCTGGTCTCGATGACCAGGGTGGCGGCCGTGATCGGCACGCTGGCCTCTTCCGGGGTGCGGAAGAGGGAGAGGGCCAGGGCAGCCAGGGCGACGATAGCCAGGACTGCGACGACGACGATGATGTTTCTACTCACGATGATGTTCTCCTCAGGTTAGAATTCCTGCCGACTATCATACACAAATGAACCCAGGTTGTCAGTACAATTATTCCAAAGCCGCGATCTGTGACATCCCAGACTTCGGACGGCAAAGCCGGCCGGTCGAAGCTGTGTCAGGTTCTTGACGGCAGAGGGCTTCGCTCGCAGGACTCGGCCGGTGCGACACCGTCCGAAGCTCGTCGACTTGGGCATGTTGCCACCCCACGATACCGCAAACTTGTTCAGAAAATGTGAAGAAGTGGTGGAGATGATATTATGAGAAGGCGCGCCGCCCGCGATGGATGGCCGCTCTTCCTGCATGAACAGCCCTGGGTGGTCATGCCATGCACAGTCAGCGCTCCCCCAGGGCCATCACCCAGATG
>JACSRL010000671.1 GCA_014879765.1 Anaerolinea sp.
GAGAATGGCCAGCCGCAGTCGCCCGACCACTCGGTGGATTACTGCTCCGGCTGCCGCGTCTGCAACGAGGTCTGCCCCACCGGCGTGCGCATCGCCGAGATCAACGCACGGGCGCGCGCACAGGCCGCGGCCGAGCACGGCATCCCGCTGCGCAATCGCCTGCTGGGCCGCAGCGACATGCTGGGCAAGCTGGGCATGATCGCCCCCGGTCTGGCCAACTGGGGCATGAGCCTGGGCTTCGCCCGCTCCATCGCCGAAGGGGTGCTGGGCATCTCCAAGCACGCGCAGATGCCCACCTGGAGCCGCGAGGGCACCTTCGCGGCCTGGCTCAAGCGCAGCGCGGCCAACCGGCTCAAGTCGGAGCGCAAGGTGGTCTACTACCACGGCTGTTCGACCATGTACTACGAGCCCTACGTGGGCAAGGCGGCCATGGCGGTCTTCGAGCACAATGGCTTCGAGGTGATTGTGCCAGAGCAAGGCTGCTGCGGGCTGCCGCTGCTCAACAACGCCGAGTTTCCCGCCGCGGAAAAGTATCATCACCGCAACCTGGAATGGCTGAGCCCCTACGCGCGCCAGGGCTACCAGATCGTCGGCACCAGCACGAGCTGTACGCTGACGCTGAAGGAAGAGGCGCCCGACATGCTGGACATCCACACCCCCGAGGCGCATGACCTGGCCATGGCGGTGTGGGACATCTTCGAGTGGCTGCGCGAGCTACATGCACAGGGCCAGATGAAGACCGACTTCCAGCCCATCGACATGGTGCTGCCCTATCATCCCCCCTGCCAGTACCGCGCCCATCACATCGGCTCGCCGGTGATGGACATCCTGCCGCTGATCCCTGGCCTGGACGTGCGAGAGAGCCACGCGCGCTGTTGCGGCGGCGCCGGTACCTACGTCTACAAGAAGGAAAAGTACCAGATCGCCATGGATGTGGGCCAGGAACTGTTCACCTGGGTCGATGAGCAGGGCCCGCAGGTGACCATGACCGCCTGCACCTCCGAGACCTGTCGCTGGCACATCGAATCCGCCACCCACCTGCCCTGCCGCCATCCCATCGAAGTGCTGGCCGCGGCCTATGGGCTGTATGATCTGGAGAAGCGGAAGCTGACGAAGGAGTAGATAAACCCTGCTTGGGCCGGTCTCCGACCGAGCCTGCCCGTTCCCTTCGCTGCTCAGGCCGGTCTCCGACCGAGCCTGCCCGTTCCCTTGCTGCTCAGGCCGGTCTCCTGACCGAGCCTGCCCGGCGTGTGTCATGTTGAACGGGTCGTGCAGCCACTTGCTCCCGTCGGTTCCGTGAACCGACGATGTGACAGGCGCATACCTGTTGGATCATGGATCCGTCGGGAGCAGGTAAGTATGCCAACATGCGTGGCCATTCGACCTGTTCAGCATGACAGCATGTAGATGAGTAGTTCATCCGCGTTTATCCGCAAGCATCACATCATCAATCTGAGAGAGCTACTTGACTGTGCGCCTCTGCATGGTTATAATAATCTTGACCAATATCTTGGTCAAGATAACGACTCAAGTGTTGAACTTGAACGCTTGACTTGAGGTGCGCATGTTGATCCTGTCAGTCAGTGAAGCCAAACGCCAGATCAAAGACCTGGTCGAGCAGGTAGATCAGGGCGACGATGTCTTCTACATCACACGTTACAGCCGGCCCAAGGCTGTGATGATGGGCGTGGAGCAGTACGAGGGCCTGGTTCGCCAGGTCAGCGAGCTGCAGGGCGAGTTGGCGCGTATCTGGGCTGAGGCAGAGGCTCCGTCCAGCGAGGCTGAACCCATCCTGCTGCCGGCGCCCAACGGCGGCACACGCCAGCTCCAACCCAACCGCCCTATGTCTCCAGAGACGCGCGCCGCGATCCAGCGCGCCGCCCTGCTGGCCTTCTCCCAGCGGGAGCGCCCACCGCAGCAGATCGTTCAGGATGGACATGCTGCGCTGGAGCGCGCCCGCCAGCAGGCGATTGCATCAGGCGCTGCCATAGACGACGAGGCGGAGGCCGCCATTGGCGACTGACCCCGAGTCTCCTAAGCACAATGCACTGCGGGCCGTTTTGGACACCCATGTGGTCATCGCGGCCCATCTCTCCCGCAATCCGCGCAGCCCGACCATCGAGCTGTTAGCGCGCTGGCGCGCCGGCGAGTTCGTCCAGCTCCACTCCGATGACATGCTGGTGGAGTTGGTCGAGAAATTCCAGGCACGCAGGATCGCGCCTGAAGCCTCCGATTTTTACCTGGCCGATCTGATCAGTATCGGCGAACACGTAATCGTGTTGCCCGAACAGATGCCAGAGGCCATCGCAGCTGATTCCGACGATAACGCGATTCTGGCCTGCGCATTTGTTGGCCGCGCCACGCATCTTGTGACTTATGACCCGCATTTCGACGTTCTCGGCGCCGCGTACCAGGGCATCCCAATCCTCGACGGTCTGCACTTTCTCTACGTCGTGCGCGGCGATAAACCGCCGGGAGATCAAGGTGGCATCTAGCGCATGCTCAACTGCTTGGGCCAATCTTTGCGCAGCGCCCCTGAGTGGGCCTCAACCGGCTCTGCCAAACGCCTCGGCAAAGGCGCCAGGTGGCTGGACATCCCATGAACGGAGTTGACACTTTGGAGACAGAAACCAACGACCTGCGCTACCTGGAGCTGCTGGCGCGCCAGTATCCCAGCATCCAGGCAGCCTCCACTGAAATCATCAACCTGAGTGCGATTCTGCACCTGCCCAAGGGCACTGAGCACTTTCTCTCGGACATCCACGGCGAGCACGAGCCTTTTCTGCATGTGCTGCGCAACGGGTCGGGCACGCTGTCCCGACGCATCGAGGAGATGTTCCAGAGCACGCTGGTGGAGCGCGAGCGCCGCGAGCTGGCCACGCTGATCTACTACCCGGAGCGAATGCTGAACCGGCGGCTGGACCAGCTCAACGGCCCGGCGGCCGAAGACTGGTACCGCGTCACGCTGTTCCGTCTGGTGCAGGTCTGCCGCGTCATGTCCTCCAAGTACACCCGCTCCAAGGTGCGCAAGGCGCTGCCGCCGGCCTTCGCCTACATCCTTGAGGAGCTGCTGCACGAGCAGGAGAGCATCGAGAACAAGCACGAGTACTATCAGACCATCATCGACACCATCATCAGCACCGGCCGGGCGCGGGCCTTCATCGTGGCCATGGCCGAGCTGATCCAGCGGCTGACCGTCGATCACCTGCACATCATCGGCGATGTCTACGACCGCGGCCCAGGCGCGCACATCATCATGGATGCGCTGATGGCCTACCATTCGGTGGATTTCCAGTGGGGCAACCATGATATCGTCTGGATGGGCGCAGCCACCGGCAGTGAGGCCTGCATCGCCAACGTGATCCGCATCTGTCTGCGCTACGCCAACCTGGAGACGCTGGAAGGGGGCTATGGCATCAGCCTGCTGCCGCTGGCCACGCTGGCCATGGAGGTCTACGGCAACGATCCCTGTCTGCAGTTCCAGGTCAAGGTCCCACCGTCGGGCGAGGAGTACACGCAGAACGAGCTGCTGTTGATGGCTCGCATGCAAAAGGCCATCTCCATCATCCAGTTCAAGCTGGAGGCGGCCATCATCCAGCGCCGGCCGGAGTTCCAGATGGCCGACCGTCTGCTGCTGGACAAGATCGACTGGGACGCGGGCACGGTGCAGGTGGATGGCCAGCCCTACCCGCTCAACGACACCCTCTTTCCCACGGTGGACCCGGCCGATCCCTACGCGCTGACCGAGGAGGAGCGCAGCGTGGTGCAGCGGCTGGTCTAT
Source organism: Anaerolinea sp. (assembly GCA_014879765.1). Classification (GTDB taxonomy): domain Bacteria; phylum Chloroflexota; class Anaerolineae; order JAAEKA01; family JAAEKA01; genus JAAEKA01. The sequence continues at coordinate 3,782 of JACSRL010000671.1, forward strand.
GGCTTCCAGGACAACGAGAAGCTGCAGCAGCACGTGCGCTTTCTCTACGCGGTGGGCAGCATGTACCGGGTCTACAACGGCAATCTGCTCTACCACGGCTGTATTCCCATGGAGGAAGATGGCTCCTTTTCCTCCTTCGAGATCGACGGTGAAAGCTATCGCGGCCGCGCTTTGCTGGATCACATCGACCGGCTGGTGCGCCAGGCCTACTTCGCCACCCATGCCGCGCACAAGCAGTATGGCCATGATATGATGTGGTATCTCTGGACCGGCGCGCAGTCGCCGCTCTTCGGCAAGAAGAAGATGGCCACCTTCGAGCGCTACTTCATTGACGACAAGACGACTCACGCCGAGAAGCGCGATCCCTACTATGACTGTCGCGACCGGCCGGAGACCGTTGGCCGCATCCTGGAGGAATTTGGCCTGGACCCGCAGCGCTCGCACATCATCAACGGCCACGTGCCGGTCAAGGTGCGCAAAGGGGAGATCCCGGTCAAGGCCGGCGGCCGGCTGCTGGTGATCGACGGGGGCTTCGCACGGGCTTACCAGGGAGTGACCGGCATCGCCGGCTACACGCTGATCTCCAATTCCTATGGCCTGCTGCTGGCCGCGCATCAGCCCTTCGAATCGGTGGAAAAGCTGCTGGACGGCGGCCGCGGCCCCTACTCGCAGACCCAGATCCTGGAGACCAACACCACGCGCATCCGCGTGCGCGACACCGACCTGGGCAAGAACATCCAGCGCCAGATCGACGACCTGAAAGAGTTGTTGAACGCCTATCGCAGCGGCCTGATCAAGGAGCGGTGAGCTGAGGCGTAACGAGTGATGCGTGATGCATGACCGGAATCGCGGGATGTGTGTTTGGGCATGGTTGAGGTTTCTGGGATACGTAACACGTGACACGTAATGCGTAATGCGTAACCGGAATCGCGGGAAGTGTCTCTGGGTTGCGGGTTACGCATCCTAACACACCTCACACAGACTCCGGGTTACGGGTTACTCGTTACTCGTCACTCCTCCCCCATCCCAACACACACCTCACACCAACTCCGGGTTACGGGTTACTCGTTACTCGTCACACAGCCATCTCACCATGTCCGACTGGTTCATTGCCCTGGGCGCTGTGCCCCAGGCTTTTCTGGCCACCTGCTTCACCTGGTTTGTCACCGCGCTGGGCGCGGCTGTGGTGTTTTTCTTCAAGGGCGTCAACCAGAAGCTGCTGGACGCCATGATGGGCTTTGCCGCCGGCGTGATGATCGCGGCCAGCTTCTGGTCGCTGCTGGCGCCGGCCATCGAGATGGCCGAGGCCAACGGCGTGGCCGGCTGGTTTCCGGCCGCGACCGGCTTTTTGTTGGGCGGCGCGGTGCTGGCCGGCATCGACAAGCTGTTGCCCCACCTGCACATCGGCTTTCCGCGCGAGGAGGCTGAGGGCGTAGCCACCCGCTGGCGCCGCAGCGTGCTGCTGGTGCTGGCCATCACGCTGCACAACTTCCCCGAAGGCCTGGCCGTGGGCGTGGCCTTCGGCGCTGTGGCGGCCGGCGTGCCAGGCGCCACCATCGGCGCCGCCATCGCGTTGGCCATCGGCATCGGTTTGCAGAATTTCCCCGAAGGCGCGGCCGTGTCGGTGCCCCTGCGCCGCGAGGGCATGTCGCGCACCCGCGCCTTTCTCTACGGCCAGGCATCGGGCCTGGTCGAGCCCATCGCCGGCGTGCTGGGCGCGCTGGCTGTCATCTACGTCACCGCGCTGCTCCCCTACGCGCTGGCCTTCGCCGCCGGCGCCATGATCTTCGTCGTCGTCGAGGAGCTGATCCCCGAATCGCAGCTCGGCAAGAACACCGATATCGCCACCGCCGGCACCCTGCTGGGCTTCACTGTGATGATGGTGCTGGATGTGGCGCTGGGGTGAAGGAGAAAGGATTCCCATGAAACTACAGGACAAACACATCGCCTTCCTGGCCGGCCCTGGCTTCGAAGATCTGGAGTTCTGGGCCGTGTACATGCGGCTGGTGGAAGAGGGCAGCCGGGTGACGGTGGTCGGCCTCAAGGCAGGCGAGGTCTATCCCAGCAAGAGCGGCGGGCTGACAGCCAGGGCCGACGTGGCCGCGGCCGATGTCGCCCCTGACCAGTTCGACGCCATCGTCATCCCCGGCGGCTGGGCGCCCGACAAGATCCGCCGCTACGAGGCCGTGACCGCGCTGGTCAAGGGCATCCACGACCAGGGCAAGATCGTCGGCATGATCTGCCACGCCGGGCTGGTGGGCATCTCGGCCAAGATCGTCGCCGGCCATCGCGCCACCGGCTCCCTGGGCATCAAGGATGACCTGGTCAACGCCGGCGCCACCTGGGTCGACGCGCCCGCCTTCCGTGACGGCAACCAGGTCTGGGGCCGCGTCGTGGAGGACATCCCGGCGTTCAACCGGGAGCTGGTGAAGGCGTTGGCGGAGTAAGGCGTGAAACGTGAAACGTGGAACGTGAAACGTGAAACGTGAAACGTGAAGCGTGAGGCGTGAAACGTGAAGCGTGAGGCGTTGAGCATGAGGCCCTCATACATGCACGCGAATCACCCCAACACACTCACGTTTCACGTTTCACGTTTCACGCTTCATCAAAGCATGAAGCCCTCATACATGCACGCGAATCACCCCAACACACCCACGT
>JACSRL010000245.1 GCA_014879765.1 Anaerolinea sp.
GGCCCGACGGAAAACAACCCGCTCAAGACCCCGCCCGGCCAGCCGCCGCTCCGCATTGAAGAGATCATGGTGCTGCTGCTGGCGCCCCGGCAGGACGCCTATATGTCGCCAGTGCAGGCGGTGCATGAGGCTTTTAATGACATCAAGGCCCATCAGGTGGCCAACCGCTTCAACGCGGCCGAGCCCTCCATCTTTCGCTGGCAGAGCCAGGCCATCGACCGCCTGGCCGCGCTGCTGTGGCAACAGGAGCAGCAGGCCATCGCCGCGCGCATCGCCGCGCTGGAGACGCGCCTGGAGCCGGCCAGCTACAGCCAGCTCTTCGGCGTCGAAACCCACCAAGAGCTGCTGCTGGAACAGCTCTTCTCCCCGCGTCCCGCCCACCTGATCTCCATCTCCGGCATCGGCGGCATCGGCAAGACCAGCCTGGCCGACTCGGTGCTGCGCGCCGCCATCCGCCGCCAGCCGGAGGCCGAGGTGGCCTGGGTCAGCGCCCGCCGCCAGCGTTTCGACCTGGGCGGCAAGCTGCGCACCCTGAGCCAGCCCGCGCTGACCGGCGCCGCGCTGCTGGAGGCGCTGATGGTGCAGTTGTTGCCGGGCGTCCCCAGGTTCGACGAGCCGGGCCGGGCGGTGGCGGCCCTGCGCGCCAGCTTCGCCCGCCGACCCACCCTGCTGGCCATCGACAATCTGGAAACCGCGGCCGACGTGGAGGGGCTGCTGCCGCTGCTGCGCAGCCTGGCCAACCCGGCCCGGCTCCTGCTCACCACCCGCCACAGCCTGCACGGCGAGCCGGGGATCTTTCATTTCAAGGTGCCGGAGCTGAGCGAGGCCGACGCGCTGCGTCTGGTGCGGCAGGAGGCGGCCCAGCGCAACCTGCCGGAGCTGGCCGCGGCCAGCGATGCCGAGCTGCACGCCGTCTACCAGACCGTGGGCGGCAATCCGCTGGCCATTCGCCTGCTGGTCGGGCAAAATCACGTGCGCTCGCTGGCCGGCATCCTGAGCGATCTGGCCGCCGCGCGCGGCGCGCCGGTGGGCAATCTGTACGATTATGTCTACCAGGCTGCCTGGAGCCGCCTGGATGAGCCCTGCCGCCGTGCGCTGCTGGCCATGCCGCTGACGCCGCCCGGCGGCGGCGACCTGCCACAGATCATGGCCATCAGCGGCATGGCGGCCGGCGAACTGAGCGACGCGCTGAGCGAGCTGGTGACGCTCAACCTGGTGGACGCGCGCGGGCTGTCGCTGCACCAGCGGCGCTATGCCATCCATGCGCTGACCCGCACCTTTTTGCTGGAACAGGTCGCACAATGGATGTGAGCGCCGGCTATCCCGCCATCTTCCGCGGCTACATCCAGCGCAGCGCGCAGGCCGCGCTGGAGACGCTACACAGCGCCGGCCCGCGGCTGCCGGCCGAGCAGCGCGAACAGAGCCTGTACACGCTGGAGTTCGCCCTGAACCTGCCCGAAGCCTGGCCTGCCGCGCGCGAGCTGCTGATCAACCTGGGGCCGCGGCTGGACCGGGCCGGCCTGCGCGAGGAGGCCGCGCTTTTCTTGCAGCGCGGTCTTGAGCAGTGCCAGGCGGCCGGCGATCTGGCCGGCCAGGCCGAGATCGAGGCGCAGTTGGGTGGCATCATGCTGGCCGCCGGCCGGATGGAGGAGGCCCGCACGCTGTACAGCGCCAGCGCCGGCCGCTTTGCTGCCCTGGGCGACCGCCACAGCCAGGCCCGCGCCCTCAACGACTGGGCCTACCTGGATGTTTTGCAGCAACGCAGCGAGAGCGCGGCCCAACTGGCGGCCCAGGCCATGAGCCTGGCCGGGCCTGACGACCGCGAGACCACCTTTGGCCAGTTTGTCTTGGGCTGCCTGGCCATGGAACGCCGCGATTGGACGGCCGCGCTGGAGCTTTTTCAGCAGGCGCTGGCCGGCTGGCAGCGCCACGACGACCCGGTGATGATCGCCCGCAGCCTGAGCAACCTGGGCATGGCCCAACGCGGCGCGGGCCAGCACGCCGCCGCCGCCCACAGCTTCCACCAGGCCATCGCCCTGATGGAAGCGCTGGGCGACCGGGTGAACCAGGCGCTGGTGCGGCTGAACCTGGGCAACCTCTGCTGGGCCCAGGGAGAGCCGCAGCAGGCGCTGGCGCTTTTCTTGCAGGCCGAGCCGGTCTTTCGCCAAAGCCAGGATGAGCTGCGTCTGGCCCGGGTCAACAACAGCCTGGGCGTGGTCTGCCTTCAGTTGGGCCGGCTGTCCCAGGCGCAGGCCGCGCTGGAGGCCAGCATCGCGCTGAGCCGCCAGGTGGGCGATCGCCGGCTGGCGGCCAACGCCCTGGACACCCTGGGCGAGCTGCACATTCAGCAGGGCGATCCCACGGCCGCGCTGGCCTGGCACGACGCCGCGCTGGCGGAGCTGGGCGAGCTGGCCGGCCAGCCGGGCTATGCAGGGCTGGTGGCCGATATCCAGCGCCACCGCCAGGAGGCGCTGGCCGCGCTGCGCCGGCCATAGGCCGCCGGGCGATCTTGCCGATCGCCCGCCCGGCAGGCCAAGGGCGCTTCAGAGCAGCGATGTGAACAGATCAGCGGCCGCAGGCGCCGTCGTCGCAGCCGCCGTTGGGCGCGACGATGGCCCCGACCGGCGACACCAGCCCGCCGCCGGCCGGTCCGGTCAACAACAGGCCCAGAAACAGGGCCGCCAACAGACGACGCACAGACAAAGAACGCATGGCAAGACCTCCGGTAGCTGTCGGGAGCGCACAAGCCGCCCCAGGCGAATGTAACGTCAGCCTCACTCTACCGGACTGCGACTCTCCCTGCGCTATCCTTTGACTCTCGCTCTACTATCTCAGCCAGAGATTTCGGTTGTCGCCGCCATCAGCCCAACCTGTTGCCGCAGCACGTCAGACGACGGCTCGTCGCCCGGCGGCCGCGGCGCGTGATCTTCGTTGCCCCCTGCCCGGGCTTCGGATTTGGCCGTTGTGTGCGCCCCGGCGTTTGCCGGCGCGGCCTTCTCTGAAGTCTGCCCATCTTGCCTATCGCCATGCCCGAACCCATCACTTCGATCCCTGAGCTGGAAGAGCGCGTCCATCAGGCGCTGATCACCTGGTACAGCGCCGCGCCGCAGGCCACCCCCCTGGGTGACCTGGCGTTGGTGCAGCAGATCCAGACTGCCCAGAACGTCTCGGTGCAGCGCGCGGTCAACCTGACGCTGGAAGCGGCGCTGGAACGCCTGGCCGCGAGCGCGGAGCGGGATGCCCACCTGCTGCGCCGCCGCTTTGTGGACGAGCGGCCGGTCTTCGTGGTGGCCCGCGAGTTCAGCATGGCCGAGGCCACCTTCTACAAGCATCAAAGACGGGCCATCGCGGCCCTGGCGGCCGTTCTGGCCGAGATGGAGCAGGCCGCGCGCAGCCAGCACCGCGCACGGGCCGAGGCGCGCCTGCCCTGGCTGGAGAGCGGCCAGCTCTTCGGCGTGCAGCCGCTGCTGGACCAGCTGACGCCGCTGCTCAGCGCGCCGGAGCCGGGCAGCCCGATCACCCTGCTGACCGGTCTGGGCGGCGTGGGCAAGACCACCGCGGCCCGCCACGCGTTGGAGCAGATCGTACACCATGCGGCCATGGCCCTGGAGGTGGGCTGGGTCAGCGCCCAGCAGCAGACCTTCCACCCCGGCGGCGGCATTCGACCGGTGGACACGCCCGCGCTGACGGCCGAAGACCTGCTGCTGGCCCTGACGGTGCAGCTTCTGCCGGCCGAGGCCCGCAACGCGCCGCTCACCAGCCAGCGCAGCCTGGCCGCGCTGCAGGCGCTGCTGCGCCAGAGCCCCCACCTGGTGGTGATCGACAACCTGGAGACCGTGGCCGACGTCGAAGCGCTGCTGCCGACGCTGCGCCGCCTGGCCGGGCCCAGCCGCTTTCTGCTCACCTCGCGCCGCGCGCTGCCCCATGAGCCGGGCATCTATCACCTGACCGTGCCGGAGCTGGAGGAGACCGACGCGCTGGCGCTGGTGCGCCACGAGGCGCAGATGCGCAATCTGGCCTCGGTCAGCCAGGCCAGCGACGCCGAGCTGCGCCCCATCTACGCGGCCGTCGGGGGCAACCCGCTGGCGCTCAAATTGGTCACGGGGATGCTCTATCTGCTGCCGCTGCCCCAGGTGCTGGACAACTTGCGTCAGGCGCAGGGCCGCACCGTCGGCGAGCTTTATCGGTATGTCTATTGGCAGGCCTGGCGCCGGTTGGACGACGCGGGCCAGGAAGTGCTGCTCTGCATGCCCAACTTTGCCCAGAAGGGCGCCGATTTCGCCAGCATTCAGCGCATCTGCGAGGTGCAGGGGGAGGATCTGAGCGCCGCGCTGGAGCGGCTGGCGCTGCTGTCGCTGGTCAACATGACCGGCGATCTGCACGACCGGCGCTACAGCATCCACCGCCTGACCGAGACCTTCCTTTTGCGGGAGGTGATTCGCTGGCAGGGGCTGGCCGACGACCCGGAGCATGAGGCATGAGCGACGACCGCCCCAGCCCCGATGATTTTCTGGCGCGTTTTCAGCGCAAGGTCGCGGCCAATGCCGCGGCCTGGCAGGCTTTTCTCCAGGAGGAGGGCAACGACCCGGCCGCGCTGGAACGCGAGCTGGCTAACCTGACCAAAGCCGCGCAGCAGGCGTTGGTCGAGCCGCTGGCCTGGGCAGCGGGGCTGGACCTGGTGGGCGCGGCCTGGCGGCACGCGGAGCTGCGCGGCTACTGGCAAGAGTGGCAACAGTTGCTGGCCCAGGGGCTGACGGTGAGCCGCCAGGCCGGCCGCGCCGACTTCGAGGCGCTGCTGCTGGATCAACTGGGGGAGGCCAGCCGGCTGGCAGGGGACAATCGCGGCGCGGCGGCGCATTTCCAGGCCAGTCTGGCCCTTTTTCGCGCCCTGGAGCAGCCGGCCGGCGCGGGCCGCGCGCTGAGCCATCTGAGCCAGGTGCAGTTGGCCCTCAACGACTGGGCCGCGGCTGCCAGCTCGTGCCAGGAGGCTGCGGCCATCTTTCAGGCGTTGCAACGGCCGGAGAGCCTGGGGCTGGTGTACAACAACTGGGGGCTGGTTTGCCAGGAGCAGGAGCAGCTTGACGAGGCGCTGCTGCACTTCGAGCAGGCAGCGGCGGCCTTTCGCAGCGCCGGCAACCTGCGCGGCGAGGCCAAGGCGCTGGTCAACCGCAGCGATGTTCTGCGCCGGCGCCAGGCGTGGCCAGAGGCCGAGGGCTATCTGCGGGCGGGGATTGCCCTCTACGATCAGTTGGGCGATCCGCTGCACAGCGCCAGCACGCAGATGAACCTGGGCATCCTGCTCTTCGAGACCGGCCGGCCGGCTGAGGCGTTGGCGCTCAGCCTGGAGGCGGAGGAGGTTTTTCGCCGCCTGCGCCATCGTCCTTTTCTGGCGCGCATCTGCAACAACCACGGCATTTTTCTGGCCGCGCTGGGCCGGCTGGCCGAAGCGCAGGAGGCCTTCGACGAAAGCGCGCGGCTGCACCTGGAGAACGGCGACCAGCTCTACGCGGCCAGCGCGCTGATCAACGGCGCCGAGGTTCTGCTGGATCAGCAGCGCGGGGCCGAGGCCAGCGCCCATCTGGCCCAGGCCAACAGCTTGCTCAGCGGGCTGACCAGACCTCCCCGCTGGGTGATGAAGGATTTCCAGGCGCAGGAGGCCCGGCTGGAGGGGTTGGCGGGGACGCAGCACGGCGCATGACCGGACTGCGTCCCCTGGTGGTGCGTTCAGTCGCCGCACTGGCCGCTGCTGTGGCAAGTGCCGTCGGGCGTGACGATGGGCGAGGGGGTGGGTGCGCCGGCGCCGGCGTGTACCAGTCCCGTGGTCAGCAACAGAGTCGAGAGGATCGCGCGGAGAAAGAGGCGGCGGATCATGGGTCAGTTCTCCTTTCGTGAGATTGGAAGAACTGAGCGCCGAAGCTTCCCGGTCTGGCAGGGGCCCAGGCCGGCCGGTGCGCCCATCCCTGGGGAGGGACTGCCTGCTGGCCGGGCAGGCAGCTTCTGTTCTTGTGGAAGAAGAAGGGCCGGCCGCGGGGGAATCTTTCACCGGACGCCGATGATTTTCAACCGGATGGGAGTGGTCGCAGGCCAAGGCGCAAAGAGCGCAAAGGGGGGGAGGGCGGAGGGCGCAGTTCGCATCTGAGGATGCTCACCCCGCGTGAAGGGTGTTTCGCGTGAAGGGTGTTTCGCGTGAAGGGTGTTTCGCGTGAAGGGTGTTTCACGTGAAGGGTGTTTCGCGTGAAGGGTGTTTCGCGTGAAGGGTGTTGGGTGTGCTTGAAACGAGTTGGTTAGCGTAGGTCGATTGCGAAGCACCCCGGAGTGGGGAAGCGGGTTGAGGTAACGAGGGTTGCATGAGGGCAGCCAATTCCAGCGTACACCTGCACGTGCGTGCGGCGCAAGTGTCGAGACCGAAGCGGG
>JACSRL010000239.1 GCA_014879765.1 Anaerolinea sp.
GTTCACCATCTTCAAGCAACATTTCGATAACTTCTCGCAGGTTGCTATAGAGCTCATCAAGGGTGTCTCCCTGGCTGTGAGCGCCGGGGAAGTTGGGCACATAGCCCACATAAAGCTGCGTATCAGGACAACGTTCGACAATAGCGGTATAGCTGCGCATCAAATCTGTACTCCTGTGTCTGTTATCGCTACAATGTCAGCACGTAACTGCTCAACCAGTTGTTCAGAAACCATGGCATTAGAAACCGGGTTTTTGTCTCACAAACCAAGATCATGGCGCCATGAAAGGCCGTTGCGCAGATGAAAACCATGCCCGCACGAGAAAAACCCGGTTTCTGAACGACTGCCTGAGCAGTTACGTCAGAGCTATCATAAGCACATTGCAGCATGGCGTCAAGGGGGTGTCCCGCGGTCAAGCGTCTTCATATAGCGCCAGCTTTGCACCACGCCGACTCCAAAGAAGAGGGCAAAGACCGCCAGCAGCGCCCAGGCGTAGCTGTCCACGTCCAGACCGGGCATGGGGTAAAGCAGGAGCGCGGCCAGCGCAGTGGCAAGGCCGATTACCAGCAGCCGCCGACCAAAGTGGGCGTTGACCGCATACCACAGCACAGGATCGTTCAGCGTCTGCGGGACGCGAAAGCCGTAGATCCAGTTGGGCTTGACCTTGCGCTTGATCAGCGGCACAGCAAAGAGAGCCAGCAACAGGCCAAAGATCAGGTAGAGGGCGCGGATGGTTTCCATAGGGGGTGAGAGAAACCGGGATTCTTGTTTCTGCGTTGACCGCGAGACCTACGCCACGATCGCGTCGATCTGGGCCAGCTCGGCCTCGTCGAAGGACAGATGGTCCAGCGCGGCCACGGCTTCCTCGATCTGGCCCACCTTGCTGGCGCCGATCAGCGCGGAGCTCATGCCGGGATGGCGCAACACCCAGGCGATGGCCATCTGGGCCAGGCTCTGGCCGCGCGCCTGGGCGATGGCGTTGAGCTGGCGCACCTGGGCGACGCGCTCTGGCGTCACCCGGTCGCCCCAATGGAAGCGGTTGTCCAGCTTGGCCGCGCGCGAGTCGGCCGGCACCTCCTGCAGATACTTGTCGCTGAGAATCCCCTGATCCAGCGGCGAGAAGCAGATGCAGCCGATGCCCTCCTCGGCCAGCGTCTGGAGCAGCTCCGGCTCGATCCAGCGGTCGAACATGTTGTAGCGCGGCTGGTGGATCAGGCAGGGGGTGCCGAGCTGGCGCAGGATGGCGGCGGCCTGGCGGGTCTGCTGCGGGCTGTAGGTGGAGATGCCCACGTAGAGCGCGCGGCCGCTGCGCACGATGAAATCCAGCGCGGCCAGGGTCTCCTCCAGCGGCGTGTGGGGGTCAGGCCGGTGGCTGTAGAAGATGTCCACGTAGTCGAGGCCCATGCGCTTGAGGCTCTGGTCGATGCTGGCCACCAGATACTTGCGCGAGCCCCATTCGCCGTAGGGGCCGGGCCACATGAGATAGCCGGCCTTGCTGGAGATGATCAGCTCGTCGCGGTAGGGCTTGAAATCCTGGGCAAAGATGCGGCCAAAGGTCTCCTCAGCCGAGCCGGGGGGCGGGCCGTAGTTGTTGGCCAGATCGAAGTGGGTGATGCCCAGATCGAAGGCGCGGCGCAGCATGGCGCGGCTGTTCTCCAGCGGGTCGATGCCGCCGAAGTTGTACCACAGGCCCAGGGAGATGGCCGGCAAAAGCAGGCCGCTGCGCCCGGTGCGGCGGTAGGAGATGGAGCTATAGCGGGTGTCGGAAGGTTGGTAGGTCATGAGCTTGGGTTCTCTGGCTTGCTTACAAGAAGTGACGCTACTGATCACTGGCTGGTGACGAATTCGAGAAACGTCTTCACTCTGGTCTTCGTGTCGAAGGATGCCTCGACTCTGTCGCCGTTGGAGAATTCAACGCGAACTTCGTACTTGCGGAAATCTCCAGATCCCTCGTAGATCATATGGCTGTCCAGAAAGCGCAGGGCATCGTCCAGCGTTGAGAAAACGTTGGTTCGGCCATAAAGCGGGACAATGACCACACGAGTAACGTGCCGGTCAATTCGCTGACTGAGCGTTGCAATGAACTCATTAATGGATGCCTGGTTTGAGTTCACAAGATGCGATCGTATTCTGGCAATCTGTTCCGTAGGCGCATTTTCGATCCGTCTGTTCATTGCCTCGAACATCTGATCTGGCGTATCTTCGTCGAACAAAATGTCGAAGCCCTCTGACTGAAAGGCCGCGATCAGCGACTCGTACGGAAAGTGCAGGACATGAAAACCAACTGATCGCATCTGGTTCAGCGATCCCTCTGTGAAAACCCCTGCAAGCACGGCTCCCAAAAAAAGGGTTGTTCCAGTTGTACTTCTCAGCCAGCGGCAGAATAGCGCCTTGGATTTCCTGCGCCTTGTTGCGTGAGTGTTTGGTGTAACGCCGCCAGGCACTTTCGATGAACGCGATGGGTCTGCCGATCTCGTGATCGGAACCATCGCGCTCGATGACGAAGTCCAGATCGTGGACGTTTCCGTACTGATCTTCCCAGTTCACTTTCTTGCCGCGTCGAGCTGGCCGCATGCGCACTTGGGAGTCCAAATAGAGACCTTCATTTCGACAGAATTCATCGAGCTGTGGAAGCACCACCGACTCAAGTAGTTCACCGATCAACTGGCCAAAGCGATGTGCAGGAGATTGTGCCATAGTCTATCCTTCGATCCAGAGAAGTCCCTCCTTCAAAGGGACGCGGTGTTTGCGGTTCTTCCACTTGATATTTCGATCGCGCAGCTTTTCGAAGCGCGTCTGTTTGAAGCCTGCCGCCAAGGCCAGCTCGGCGATCCACTCGTCGATAGGACAGTAGACTCCGTAGGGCGCCGAGTCACCGATAACCCAGCACATGTGTGCGCCACCCTTGCAGACAATGCGCAGTTCACGCAGCACCAGGCTGATGTCACGACAGTACGCACCGATCATCGTGTGATAGTGTTTCTTTCCACCATGAAACTCGCGCTCGATGGCGAGCCGATCCATCACGGCGCGCAATTCGTCGCGTATCGGCTTGACGGCGTCTGAGCCTAACAGATCATCCGGCTGCAGTTTTTCTCGCGATGAGTACTGCGAAGAAGAGACGATCAGATGCTTTCTCACCGCATCGTGAATATCGCCCCAACCGCTGACATCACCCCAGAAGGTCATTTCAAACCGCAAGGCATCAGCATAGTCGTAGTTGTTGGCATTGGGGGGTGAGGTGATCACAGCATCAATGCTCTGGGGCATGGTCTCAGCAAACGAACGGGCGTCGCCGGCGATGATCCGGGCCAGTGAGCGATCTGTCCTTGCTTGCATCCAACGCATGTCAGAAACCATCACTTCGACCTGTTGTTGAAAAGCAAACCCAGGAAGAATGACGTTTTTCTTGGTCTTGTTGGGCAGGATATACTGCCATTGTGCAGTGCCCGCTTTGGACGTTGCGCGAAGAATGGATGTCAAGGCCAGCCATACCAACTCCGACTCCGGCGACGCATCCTGCAAGTTCCTCCAGGCGGTCTTGAGACCATCAAGTGTTGCCAACACATCCGGATCGTAGCTGCGATGAATCAACTCAGGGTAGGTGAAGATATCTGGCGAAACATCGTGCGCACATTTCAACACATTGGCTGCGAATTCCCGCACGCGGCCCGGATCGCCTGCCCAGAGGAGCTTCGTTTTGCAGATTCGAACTACAATTGGATGTGCTTCTACTCCCACACTGGCAACGCCAACGCTATCGCAGACCACGGGCACCGTTCCTGACCCAGCAAAAGGATCGAGCACGATCTGCCCTGCCTGGATTGCCCATGTAGCCAAAACTTCTTCCACCCACTGTGCGGAAAATCCAGCAGAATAGCGAAACCACCGATGAATGGGCAGTGACATATTGTCAACAAAGGCGCCAGAGCGAGCTCGCTTTTGATCAGACAACGCCTTGGTTGGGTCATCAAAGAGGGTAAGCTGTCTTAACACGTGTTGTTCTCAATTCATCCAGGTCGTGTAGCTGTTCAGTCTCAGGCGCCGGGCACTTGAATCCAGGGTTTCTGATCAACATCAGCTCAGGTCAGCCGCCGGGCTTCGAGACCTGGGCGCAGTTCTTTCTCATACACGAGTTCGCGGCGATAGAGCTGCATGCCCAGTCGCGTGTAGAGCCTGTGCGCCTGCGTGAAGCTGCCGGCGTCGGTGTCGAGGATGACATGACGCAGGCCGGCGGCCCAAAATGCGCCGAACGCGGCCAGCATCAGCGCCTGGCCAGCACCGCGCCGTCGATACTCGGGCCGCACGAAGAGACTGCCCACGCGCCCACTGTCAGGGCGCTCGACGATCCTGGCGTTGCACAGAATGCCGCCGGCAACCTCGTGGCCAGCGCGCAGCAGGAAGCAGAAGCCCGGCGCGTTGGAGTAGCTCTCATCCTCCGGCAACTCTTGATCCTGTTCGGCGCTGTCATCGGCCGTCGCAGCTTCCGGCAACGCGACGGTTCCCCAATGGTCGGCATAGGCCGCGTCCATGGCTGGGCCGAGAAGGTCCCAGTCGTTGTCCAGATCGATAGGGCGCAGGGTCAGGCCTGCCGGGACGATGGGAGCGGGCGGAGGGCTGTTCAGATCGATCTGCAAGTGCAGCCATTCGCGCACCTGGGCAAAACCGGTCCCGCTGACCAGATGGCGGGCGCGCTGCTCGTCGGTGTACAGGTCGATTTGCAGCACGGTCTTGACGCCGGCCGGCGCGACCTGGCTCAGCTCCTGCGCTCGCGTCTCGGCCCAGGCCAGCAGCGCCGCGCCAATCCCCTGGTTCCAGCAGTCAGGATGCACCGCGCCGCCCACCTGGTAGACGATATGCTGTTCGTGGTCAGCCAGATAGGCAAAGCCGACGACCTGACCGGCGGCGTCGACCGCCACGGTTTTCTCGCTGGCGGGCGGCACATAGTGCAACAGCCGCACGTTGCCGACGCCGTCGAGCGCGGCGCGGCGCAGGGTCAGCACCCGCGCCGCGTCGGCGTTGATCACGTCGACGACCGATGGCGCGTCGGAGGGAGCGTAAGGGCGCAGGGTGTAGATCATCGTCCGCTCACGGTCACTGCGCCGCCTCGATGCCGACCACCCGGCCGCGGCTGTCGACCTCCAGCGTCCAGCGACTGCCCTGGGTGAACTGCTGGTACTGCTCCAGGCTGGAGGCCTTGAACTGCACCGGGCCGCTCTCGGTCTGGAAGGTGACGATGTACTCCTCCTCGCGGCCCGACTCGCGCTGCTGATCGCTCAGGCGCTGGCTGGGCCAGGTGGGGTTCAGCCCTTCGCCGCTGAGGACGATAGGCGCAATGGCCTGCCAGCCCAGCACGGTGTAGCTGCAATAGTTCTCGAAGATCTGATACTGGCAGTCCTGCACCACCTCGCCCACGCCGGTGCCGGTGTCCTGGATGTAGGGGGTGCCGCAGACCTCGACGCTGCCCGCGGCCGGCTCGTCCAGGGTGCGATAGAGCCGCTCCTGGCAGTCGCCCACCGTGGCGCCGCTGGGGATCTCTGGCTCCCAGCCCTGGCGCTGCACCGGCAACATGGCCTGCACCAGGATGACGCGCTTCCAGGTGGCGTCGGTCACCTGGCCGGCCATCTGCTGCCTGGCCCCGCCGCCGCGCTGGCCGCCCGAGAGCAGGATGATGGCCAGACAGGCCACTGCCAGCAGGATGCCCACCACCGCGATCAGGCCGATGGGCAGGCGGCCGGCCGGCTTGGCTGGCGCTGCTGCGGCCGGCGGGGACGGGGCCTGGGGCCTGGGCAGCAGCGCGCCGCAGCTTTCGCAGCGGGTGGCCGAGGCCGCGTTCTGCGCGCCGCAGGTGGGGCACTTGACCGGCTCGGCCGTGCCGGTGGGCAGCGCGCCGACCACCTGGCCCACCTGGCGCGCCTGGCCGCCCTCCAGCGCGCCGCCGCAGACCTTGCAGCGCGTCGCGCCAGCTACATTGCGCGCGCCGCAGTAGGGACAGTGGATGTCGGGCCCGCTCTTGGCCTGCTGGATCTTGGCCTCGTCTGCGATCAGCGCGCCGCTGGTCGCGCCCACCTCGAACTGCACATCCTGCGGCTGGGCCGCGCCGCAACTGCTGCATTTCTTGTTGACGCCCAGATTGCGGTTGCCGCAACGGGGGCAGGTCCACTCAAGATCGACATAGCCGACGGTTTTCTTAACCATGGGGAGCTCCTGCGTCGTTCATGGGGATTGCGGGAGGTGTCTCGGCGTGTTGCGTGAAGCGTGAAACGTGAAACGTGAAACGTGACCGGATTTGCGGAGAGCTTTTCCGGGTTACGAGTTACGAGTTACGGGTTACGGGTTACGAGTTACGAGTTACGGGTTACGAGTTACGAGTTACGGGTTACGAGTTACGGGTTACGGGTTACGAGTTACG
>JACSRL010000848.1 GCA_014879765.1 Anaerolinea sp.
AAACTCAGTTGCCTGTTGGATTCCGCCCTCACCCCCAGCCCCTCTCCCAGGAGGAGAGGGGAGCGTTTCAGCGCGGCCCGGCGCTCCGGTTCCCTCTCCCCTTGGGAGAGGGCTAGGGTGAGGGAGAATCCTCGCCAACCACGAATCCGCAAAGCCCATCTGCTTGGCCTGCCGCAGCACCGCCGCCAGCTCCGGGCTCTCCAATTGACAATTGCCAATTGCCAGTTGACAATCGACAATTTCCCCGAGCTGCGCCAAGAACCAGGGATCCATCCCTGTCACAGACGCCACCTCCTCCACGCTGGCGCCGCCCAGCAACGCCCGATAGACTGCAAACAACCGGCCGGCCCCCGGCCGCGCCAGCTCTCCCAGCGCCTCCGGGTTTCCCTTTCCCCCGCCGTCCAAGGCGTCGACGCCGATCTCCAGCGACTGCACCGCCTTCTGTAGCGCCTCGGGGAAGGTGCGCCCCAGCGCCATCACCTCCCCCACCGATTTCATCTGCGGCCCCAGGGTGGCGTCCACGCCGGGAAATTTCTCGAAGGCCCAGCGCGGGATCTTGACCACCACATAGTCCAGCGAGGGCTCGAAGGCAGCCTTGGTCTGGCCGGTGATGTCGTTGGCGATCTCGTCCAGGGTGTAGCCCACAGCCACCAGCGCGGCGATCTTGGCGATGGGAAAGCCGGTGGCCTTGCTGGCCAGCGCGGAGGAGCGGCTGACGCGCGGGTTCATCTCGATGATCACCGCGTCGCCGTTGTGGGGGTTCACGGCGAACTGCACGTTGGCGCCGCCGGTCTGCACCCCCACAGCCTGCATCACCCGCCGCGCCAGGTCGCGCAGCACCTGATACTCGCGATCGGTCAGCGTCTGCGCCGGGGCCACGGTGATGCTGTCGCCGGTGTGTACGCCCATGGGGTCCAGGTTCTCGATGCTGCACACCACCACGAAGTTGCCCGCCCGGTCGGCCATCACCTCCAGCTCGTACTCCTTCCAGCCCATGATCGACTGCTCGATCCAGGCCTGGCCGATGGGGGATTCGGCGATGGCCCTGCGCACCGCCTCGGCCAGCTCGCCCGGCTGATAGACCCAGCTCGCGCCGCTGCCGCCCAGGGCAAAGGAGGCGCGCACCAAGAGCGGATAGCCGGCCTGCCCGGCCAGCGCCTCAGCCTCGGCCAGCGACTGAGCCGGCCCGCCGGCCGGCACCGGCAGCCCCACGGCCAGCATGATATCGCGGAAGCGCCGCCGGTCCTCGGCCGCCTGGATGGCCTCCAGCGACGCGCCCAGCAGGGTGACGCCATAGCGGGCCAGCGCGCCGTTTTCGCTCAGGGCCAGCGCCAGGTTCAGCCCAGTCTGGCCGCCCACGGTGGGCAGCAGCGCATCGGGCCGCTCCTGGGCGATGATGGCCTCCAGCGCCTCCGGCGTGGTCGGCTCGATGTAGGTCGCGTCGGCCAGCTCAGGGTCGGTCATGATGGTGGCCGGGTTAGAGTTGACCAGGATCACGCGGTAGCCCTCGCGGCGCAGCGCCTTGATGGCTTGGGTGCCGGAGTAGTCGAACTCAGCCGCCTGGCCGATGACGATCGGGCCGGAGCCGGGGATCAGGATGGAGTGAATGTCGGTGCGTTTAGGCATGGGAAGGGATGGGGTGGCTGACCAGGCTCAGAAACTCGTCGAACAAATCGTGGGCATCGTGCGGCCCGGGCGCGGCCTCCGGATGGTACTGGACGCAGAAGACCGGCTTATGCCGCAGCCGCATCCCCTCCAGCGAGCCATCGTTGAGGCTCAGGTGGGTGATCTCAACTTCAGCCGGATCAAGGCTGGCGATGTCCACCTGATAGTTGTGGTTTTGCGCGGTGATGGCCACCGCGCGGCTGCGCAGGTCCTGCACGGGATGGTTGCCGCCGTGATGGCCGAACTTGAGCCGGCTGGTGGTTCCGCCCAGCGCGCGGCCGATCAGTTGATGCCCCAGACAGATGCCGAAGATGGGCACACCCGCGTCGATCAACTGTCGCGTTGCCTCAATCGCGTAGGGCAGGCCGGCCGGGTCGCCAGGGCCGTTGGAGAGCATCACGCCGTTGGGCTGCATAGCCAGCACGTCTGCGGCCGGCGTGCCGGCCGGAACCACCGTCACCCGCAGCCCCGCGGCCGCCAGGTGGCGTGCGATATTGCGCTTGGCGCCGAAGTCGTAGAGCAGGACGTGCGCGGCTGGTCGGGGCGGGGTCTCCCCGCCCTGCTGACCCACCGCCAATACCCACCTCTCCCCCGCATCACCCATCCAGCGATACGTCTCGGTGCAGGTCACGGCCTTCACCATGTCCAGCCCATCCAGCCCGGGCCAGGCGCGCGCCATGGTCAGCAACTGTTCGGGTGGCGTCCCGCGGGTGGAAAGCGCGGCCTTCATCACGCCGCGCTCGCGCAGCCGGCGGGTCAGATAGCGCGTGTCCACGCCGCTGATGCCAGGCACGCCATGCCCGGCCAGCCAACTGGACAGATCGCGGCTGGCCCGCCAGTTGGAGACGGTCGGGCTGAGGCTGCGCACGACGACGGCCTCGACCTGCGGCGTGGCCGACTCGTCATCTTCGAGGTTGATGCCCACGTTGCCGATGTGAGACGCGGTGAAGAGCACCCCCTGGCCGCGATAGGAGGGGTCGGTGATGATCTCCTGGTAGCCGGTCATGCTGGTGTTGAAGACCAGCTCGAAAACTGCATCGGCGGCCGCGCCGAAGGGCTGGCCGGGAAGGATGAGACCATCCTCCATAACAAGGTGACTATCAGGCATTCTTTGACTCCACTCCTTCACCGTGGCCAGTATGCGATCTGATCGTTGAACTCATTGGGCAAGCTTGCGCCCCAGATTAAGTGCAGATCCTCGGCTATCTTCCAGGCCGGATAGCCGATCTTCATCACCAGGATGCCGAGTATATACCTGCCGATAACGAGGTGTTCACGCAGATGCACCGGCATGGTGGCATGGTTATGCGTCACCAGCATGCATTGGTTTTCCTCGGCCCAGATCAGCAGCTCAGGGTCGACCGAACCGATGGGCGAAGCATCCGACTCTCCGATGACCCAACACGATATGGACGCATCACGTTCGTACAGAAGACGACGGATCGCACGATGGGCTGTGTTCTCGTCAAAGAGAAACCCTGGCACAATCATTGGGCGGTCCGATATTCTTCACGACGTTCCGAAATCAGCTGCTGAAGCCTCAACATGGCCGGCGACGGGTTGCGATCTTGCTCCGCGCGCTGTTGATCCTCAAGCTGGCGCACGCGCTGGAGGTAGTTGTCGACTTCAGCCCTGTTGTGCCAATAATACGCCAATACGGCATGAACCTCTTCACGGTTCAGCGTCGGATGGCGCCAGACGATCTCCTCAGCGCTCAGGCCCTCTTCCAGATAGGCAAAGAGAATCGTCTCAATGCCGATACGATGTCCAGCGACGCGAACCGTCAATGGCCCCATAACGTCAACGTAATCTTCTAATCTCATACGATCTGCTCCTGCAATTGCTCAAGTCCATGCGCTCAAAAGCGCCGCTTACGGCCGCAACTGCTTCTTGAAGAAGTCGGTGATCCGGCTGTAGCAGTCCACCTTGTTGACGTATTTCAGCACATCATGCCCCTCGTCGGCGTAGACCACATAGTCCACCGCCTTGCCTTGGGCTTGCATCTGCTCGACCACGTCGCGCGACTCGCGCTCGATGACCCGCGGATCGTGCGCGCCCTGCATCACCAGCAGCGGGCAGGCCAGGTTGGACAGATAGCTGCTGGGCGAGCGCTCGGCCAGGAACGCGGCGTCCTTCTCAGGATGGCCCACGGCCTGGTAGAAGTAGGTCTTCCAGGTCTCCGGCAGCCGGTCGATAAAGGTGCTCAGATTGTACGGCCCGAACATGTCAACGCCCGCCTGCCACAGCTCCGGATGCCGGCCCAGCAGGGTCAGCGTCATATAGCCGCCGTAGGAGCGACCCATGACACCGACGCGGCCCATGTCCAACCGCGGGTCCTGGCGCAGCAGCTCATAGGCCGCCACGTGATCCAGCCGATCCAGGCCGCCCCAATCACGATCGACCCGCTTCATATAGCTGATGCCATAGCCAGTGCTGCCGCGCACGTTGGGCGTCCAGACGGCAAAACCGTTGAGGGTGAAGAACTGGATCAAGGGCATGGAGAACCAGGTGAAGTCGGGGCGCTCCTGGCTCTGCGGGCCGCCGTGGATGTAGAAAATCACCGGCCGCAGGCCGTCGAAACCCAGCTCGGCCGCGGGCAGGTAGAGTCGCGCCGAGATGCGCAAGCCATCATGGCTGGTGTAGGGGTAGTCCTCGCCCGCGGCCAGGACTGAGGGAGGAATGCCCAGCAGCCGCTCATCGGTGAGGCGGCGCTGGACGCCGTCAGGCTCCAGCAGATAAAGCTGCACCGGCGATGTGGCCGTGGAGAAGGCCAGGGCGTAGCGGCCGCTGGCCTCGTCGTAGTCCAGCGATTCCAGCACGCCGTCGCTGAGCTCATCCTGGCCCACCAGCACCCGCTGCACGGCAAAGCTGCGGCTGGCCTCGTCGAACAGCCCTTCGTAAACCCAGGAGCTGCCGTCGATGTTGTATTCGACGGTGAAACGGTTGCCTGTGCGGTGTTTTAGGTCCACCAGCTCGCCGTTGCCCTGATGCTGCAACCCGCTGATGCTCACCGGCTGCACCGCGCCAGGGTCCTCATAGGGAAAATAGCTGAGGCCATAGCGGTCATCGAACAGCACCGAAGTGATCAGCACGCCTTGCGCCAGGGGATGGGCGATACCCACGCCGTTGGGCGCCACCTGCTCGCCCGCGGCGCGCTGTTCGATGGGCTTGCCGAAGAGCAGCCGCCGCTCTCCCTCTCCCTCGCGCCACAGGTAGAGCGCCGTGTCGCCGAAGGTATACTGGTCAGCCAGCAGCACGGTGCTCATGGTCGCGTCACGGCCGGCGGGCGCGTTGGCGTACAGGCTGGAGCCCAGCTCCACGGTGGCCAGCGTGGCCAGGTCGGCGCGGAATGTGGTGTAGGTGGGGCTGGTGCGCGGGTCCACGGTGAAGAGGGCCAGCAGCCGGTCAGCATCGCAGATGGCGCAGAACATCTGCTGGCCGGCAAAGCGATCGCCAAACACCGGCTCCGGCCGGCCGCCGTCGATGGGCAGGAACATGGGCTGATAGTTTTCGTCGCCGTCGTGGTCCAACATCAGCAGGATCCGGCCCAGCCGGGGCAGCACCTGGAAGGCCACGCTGTGGTCCAGATGATGCGGATTGGGCAGGGCGATGTCAGGGGGCAGCAGCGGCACAGGCACACTGCCATTCACATCCATGACATACAGGCTCAGCCGGCCCGACAGGTCGCTGATGAAATAGAGCCGGTCGTCCACCACCTGGGGATGGACGAACTGGCGGGCAGAGAGCAGGGATTCGATGCGGTAGTGGGACATAACCGTTCCTCTTCGGCCCAATTGGGCCGCCTATGGTCTCGTAGCAGCTTCGATCCAGATCGAACGCCCTCCCAGTATAGCACCAGAATGACGGTTGAACCAACTCACGATTCTGCCCGCGTCATTAATGGTGATCTCATCAGCACCGATCCCAAGGGCGTCCCGCCCGACTCCGCTCCATCAGCACCGATCCCAAGGGCGTCCCGCCCGACTCCGCTCCATCAGCACCGATCCCGAGGGCGTCCCGCCCGACTCCGCTCACGAATCCTCAACCGAGCACCAGTCGCACATCATCAACTGGTATCGCCGGTGTCGCGCCACGATCATAAAAGCACGCGCTGGAAGCCCAATAATCGGCTCGATCTTCAGCCAAAAACCATCCCTTGTTGAGTGGATTATTGTGGATGTATTCAACCTTCTGGACCAGAATGGCTGGCGAATAAACATTCTCAACATAGGGATCATCCCAAAATCGATGCTTTCGATCCCTATGCCCATGAGCTTGCTGAACAAAGTATTCCAACAGTTCACGATCCTCACGCTGCTCGAAAGTCTTGAGCAACTGATGCGCTGTGAAGGAGGAGAAGGCGGTCACCACCTGATGCACGTCAAAAGGACTGACTGGTTGGAAGATGAAATGGACATGATTCGGCATCACAACAAAGGCGTGAAGCAGCAACCGCTGATGATCTCGCAGCCACCGCCAGCTATCAAGCACGATCCAGGCCAGTGCTTTGTCAGTGAATATCCGACGATGACCGGCAATAGTCGCGGTCGCGAAATAGAGATGAGTTGGATCAAGGACTGGTGCGAATTTCATGGCCTACACTCCCAGAAC
This sequence comes from Anaerolinea sp., assembly GCA_014879765.1. GTDB lineage: Bacteria > Chloroflexota > Anaerolineae > JAAEKA01 > JAAEKA01 > JAAEKA01. The sequence continues at coordinate 6,277 of JACSRL010000848.1, forward strand.
ACTCCGTCTCAACCGGCGAGACGCCTGGCAGATCGACACGTGAGCGTCGATCCCATCACCACCGATCCCAAGGGCGTCCCGCCCGCCATCGACTCAAGCGCCCCACCGGCGGGACGCCTGGCAGATCGACAC
>JACSRL010000209.1 GCA_014879765.1 Anaerolinea sp.
AGATGTGTATAAGAGACAGCAGTTGTTGACCTGCGCCAGCCCGCATGGGCCGAAGCGCGGCGTGGCTTTGGCTGATCCCGGCCTGATCGAGGATGGCGCGCTGGCCTGCCTGGAAGGGCAGATCGTGGCCGTGGGTCGGACGGCCGATCTGCTGGCCATGCTGGAGGATCCCGACGCGGCCCACATCATCGACGCTGCCGGCAAGGTGGTGCTGCCCGGCTTCGTCGATCCCCACACTCACCTGCTCTGGGCCGGCGATCGGGTCGGCGAGTTCGAACAGCGCATCGCCGGCGCTTCCTACATGCAGATCATGCAGGCCGGCGGCGGCATCATGTCCACCGTGCGCGCCACCCGCGCCGCCTCGCTGGATGAGTTGATCGCCCAGACGCTGCCCCGGCTGGATTCCCTGCTCACCCACGGCACCACCACGGCCGAGGTCAAGACCGGCTATGGGCTGGACCTGGCGACTGAGCTCAAGATGCTGGACGCGATTCGTCTGCTGGACGAAGAACACCCCATGGATCTGATCCCCACCTTCATGGGCGCGCACGCGGTGCCGGCCGAGTACCAGGGACGCACCGACGCCTTTGTCGATCTGGTGGTGAGCGAGATGCTGCCGGCCATCGCTGACCTGCGCTACACGGTGGAGACTCCCGACGGCGTCTACACCGTGGCCGCGGCCGACTTCTGCGACGTCTTCTGCGAGGCCGGTGTCTTCGATCTGGCCCAGACCCGGCGCATTTTAGAGGCCGCGCGCGAGCTGGGCCTGGGGCTGAAGCTGCACGCCGACGAGTTCGAGCCTATCGGCGGCGCCACGCTGGCGGTGGAGCTGGGCGCGGTCAGCGCCGATCATCTGGTGCGCACCACCGACGAGCAGTTGGCCGCGCTGGCCGCGTCCGACGTCATCGCCGTCAGCTTGCCCGGCACCCCCTTCGGCCTGGGGCACCATGACTACACCCGCGCCCGGCGGCTGATCGAGCTGGGCGGCGCGCTGGCGCTGGCCAGCGATCTCAACCCCGGCACCTGCTGGTGCGAGTCGATGCAGTTCATCGTCGCCCTGGCCTGCCGCATGCTCAAGCTGACGCCGGCCGAGGCCATCAACGCCGCCACCATCAACGCCGCGCACGCGCTCAACCTGGGCCGCTACGTGGGCAGCCTGGAGGTGGGCAAGCAGGCCGACGTGCTGGTGCTGGACGTACCCGACTACCGGCATCTGGGCTATCGTTTTGGCACGAATCTGGTGGAGACGGTGGTGAAGCGGGGACAGATGGTATAGAACTACGATCTACCGGCCAAATAACTCGCTGTGGCTTCCCGTGCGCACAAGCTCCAGTTCCTCACCCGTTGCCCGGTAGATCAGCAGCCAATCCGGTTGGATGTGGCATTCCCGATGTCCCTTCCAATTGCCAATCAGTGAGTGGTCATGATGACGCTCATCAAGCTTCTGTTGAGCAACAAGCGTTACGATGACCGCTTCCAGTCGAGCCAAATCGGCGCCGCGCCGGAGCAACCGCTTTACATCACGCCGGAACTGCGTCGATTGTCGAATGGTGAGCGGCATAGTTACCTCTTCCAATCGGCAAAGAGGTCCGCGGTGGTGTGAAAGACCTGCCCGCCGCCGCTCTCCAACTGCCGCATCGCTTCGAGCGTTGCTTCGTTGGGTTGTTTGACCAGGGGCTGAAAAGGCAGGCCGCCCACGTTGACAGATTGCTGCAAGAACATGCGAATGGCGTCAGACGTGGACAGGCCAAGGGCTGCAAAGACAGTTTCCGCCTGTTGTTTGAGTTCCGGGCTAACCCGGGACTGAATCGTAACGTTGGACATGTTTCATATCTCCAGGGTAACTGCTCAGTCGGTCGGTCAGAAACCGGGTTTCTCTAAACCAGTCTGAACAGTTACTCTCCAGTTTGACTTCGGACACGGTTCTGCCTGCATGATACAATCATTTGACTGCAAAGACAAGTGAGACAGCCATGGACAGCGCCGTAAAATGCCAACGGCGTTGCCTGTGTACGCTTCTATCTCTCATCATGACCCCACGGGCCATTCGCTGATCCCTCACTCCGGGCAGCGCGCCAGGGCCAGGTCGAACCCGGCACCTGAACAGAATAGCTGGATCCAATGCCGAGTCAAGCTGTAGCCCCATACATTGCCCCTCCCCCGCATCTATGCTATAATCGTCCCGGCTCATGAGCCATGCTCGATCACCCAACCATGCCGTGGAGTTCCTCCAAGTTCCCCCGAAAGGCCCTTCCATGATCCAACCCGACCGCCTGGTTCAAACCTTCCTCGACCTGGTGCGCATCGACAGCCCCAGCAACTTCGAGGCCGAGATCGGACAACACCTGCAAGCGCGCCTTCAGGCGCTGGGTCTGGAGACCGAGATGGACGCGGTGGGCAACCTGGTGGGCCGCACCCCCGCTGGCCAGGGCAGCGGCGACTGGCTATTGCTCAGCACCCACATGGACACCGTCGGCACAGACCGCGGCATCAAACCGATGATTCGCGATGGCGTGATCACCAGCGACGGCACGACCATCCTGGGCGCGGACGACAAGTCGGGCGTGGCCGCGGTGCTGGAGGTGTTGACCACGCTGGCTGAGCAAGACCTGCCCCACCCGCCGCTGGAGGTGGTGATCACCGTGGGCGAGGAGTTGGGGCTGTACGGCGCCCGTAACCTGGACACCAGCCGGCTGCGCTCCCGCCACGGCATCGTGCTGGACTCCGGCGGCCCCATCGGCCACATGGTGATCAGCGCGCCCTCGCAGGACAACATCCGCCTGATCGTGCATGGCGTCAGCGCGCACGCCGGCGCTGAGCCAGAGAAGGGCATCAACGCCATCCGCGTGGCAGCCGAGGGCATCGCGGCCATGCCGCTGGGGCGCATCGACGCCGAGACCACCTGCAACGTGGGCATCATCGAGGGGGGCACGGCGCGCAACATCGTCCCCGACCGGGTCACCGTCATCGGCGAGGCGCGCAGCCGCGACAACGCCAAGCTGGAGCCGCTGACAGCCCGCATCGTCCAGGCCTTCCAGGCCGCGGCCGGCCGCAACGGCGCCCGGCTGGAGGCCATCGTCGCCCGCACCTACACCACCTATCGCCTGGACGAGAGCGAGCCGATTGTGCAGACCCTGGCCGGCGAGGCGCGCCGGCTGGGCCACGAGGTCAAGCTGCGCGGCAGCGGCGGCGGCACCGACGGCAACATCTACACCGCGGCCGGCATCCCCTGCATCGTCATCAGCACCGGCATGGCCGAGGTACACACCCCCCACGAGCACATCGCCATCGCGGACATGGTCGCCTGCACAGAGCTGCTGTTGGCGGCGGTGGGCAGGCTGGCTGTAACCCGTAACTCGTAACCCGTAACCCGGAGTGTGTTTGTGTGGGTTTGTTCCGTAGGACGTGAAACGTGAAGCATGTATGCGGGTATTTTCCGGTTGCGTAACTCGTAACCCGTAACCCAGAGACATATCCCGCGATTCCGATTACGAGTTACGCATCACGTTTCACGCTTCACGCATCACCCAACGAGGCTCCCTCATGGAACAACTGTTCGGTCTGCAAACCTGGGGCACTGATCTGATTCTGGCCATTCAGGCGTTCAGCAGCGGCGCTCTGGACACCTTTTTTCTGGCCGTCACCTGGCTGGGCAACCGTGATGCCTATCTGGTGATCCTGACGCTGCTCTATTGGTGCATCAACCGCCGCTGGGGGGCGCGGCTGCTGGTGCTGGCTATGCTCTCCTCCTGGCTCAACGAGGCGGTGAAATCGCTCTTTGACCTGCCGCGGCCCGATCCCACCCGGGTGCGCCGGCTGGTCAGCGAGTCCAGCTTCGGCTTTCCCAGCAACCACGCCCAGACCGGCGCGGTGATCGTCTGGGGCTATCTGGCGGCCAAGGTGCGCCGCCCCTGGTTCACGGCGCTGGCCGTGGTCCTGATCTTCCTGATCGGCCTGTCACGCCTGTATGTGGGCATCCATTTCCCCCAGGATGTGATCGGCGGCTGGCTGCTGGGCATCGTGATCCTTCTGCTCTGGCTGCGCTTCGAGGATCGCATGGCGGCCTGGTGGCATAGCCTGCCCGTCCGGCGGCAGGCGCTGGTGGCCATCGCCGGCCCGCTGGTCTTGATGTTTCTGACGCCGGCCGATTCGTTCAACCGCTATCCCAACGAGACCGGCGCCACCCTGGCCGGCATTCTGATCGGCGCCGGCCTGGGCACGATCCTGGAGGCGCGCACCGTTCAGTTCCGCGTCGATGGCCCGTTGGGCCGCCGCGCGCTGCGCTATCTGGTGGGCATCGTGCTGGTGGGGGCGCTCTACTTCGGCGGCTCCATGCTGCCCGATCTCCACCCCTGGGGCCTGGACATCGCCCTGCGTCTGCTGCGCTATGGCTTGGTGGGCCTGACCGCGGTCTGGCTGGCGCCCTGGGTGTTTGTCAAGCTGCGGCTGGCGGAGAGCGATTTGCGGAACTGAACCGGCGACTTCCGAAGTCTGGGACGCCAATTCATAAGGACCTTTGATTTTGATGACTGAAAGCTTACGCATCATTCCCCTGGGCGGCCTGGGGGAAATCGGCAAGAACATGACCTTGTTCGAGTATGGCCGCGATATTCTGATCGTCGACGCCGGGCTGATGTTCCCGGCCAACGACATGCTGGGCGTGGATCTGGTGCTGCCCGACTGGAGTTATCTGCGCGACAAGGCCGAACGCATCGCCGGCATCGTCATCACCCACGGCCACGAGGACCACATCGGCGCGCTGCCCTATCTGATCCGCGACCTCAACCTGAACACGCCGATCTTCGGCACACGCATGGTGCAGGGATTGGTGGAGGGCAAGCTCAAGGAGGCCGAGCTCTACAAGCAGTGCGCGCAGATCACCGTGGACGAAGGAGAGACTTTCCCCGTCGGCCCCTTCGACCTGGAGTTCATCGCCGTCACCCACTCCATCCCCGACGGCGTCGCGGTGGCCATCCGCACCCCCGTCGGCATGGTGCTGCACACCGGCGATTTCAAGTTCGACTACACGCCGGTGCAGGGCATGGGCCCCGACTTCGGCCGGCTGGCCGAGCTGGGCCGGGAGGGGGTCATGGTGTTGCTGGCCGACTCCACCGGCGCCGAGCGGCCCGGCTGGACCCCCACCGAGGCCACGGTCAGCTCTGCCTTTGACGTGATCTTCCGCGAGGCCCAGGGCCGCATCATCGTCTCGACCTTCGCCTCGCTGCTCAGCCGCATCCAGTTGATCCTGGACATGGCGCATCGCCACAAGCGCAAGGTGGCGCTGGCCGGCTACAGCATGCACCAATACGTCAAGGTCGCCCGCAAGCTGGGCTATCTGGAGGTGCCACGCGGCGTGCTGGTGGAGCTGGACAAGACCGAGGGAACGCCCCACGACAAGCTGGTGATCATCACCACCGGCGCGCAGGGCCAGCCTGAGGCCGCGCTGGCCCGCATCGCCACCGGCAAACATCGCGACCTCGAGATCGTGCCCGGCGACACCGTGGTGCTCAGCTCCCATCCCATCCCCGGCAACGAGCAGGTGGTGTCGGCTATGATCAACCGGCTGATCCGCCGCGGGGCTGATGTGATCTACCCGCCGCTGGCCAACGTCCACGTCAGCGGCCATGCCAGCCAGGAGGAGATGAAACTGCTGCTCTCGCTGACCAAGCCGGAGTACTTCATCCCCGTACACGGCGAGCTGCGCCACCTGACCGCGCACGCCCGCCTGGCGCGCGCCATGGGCATCCCCGAGGAGTACATCCTGGTGGTCGAAAACGGCACGGTGCTGGAGTTCGACGAGGCCGGCGCGTTGATCGGCGAGCGGCTGCCGGGCGGCTACGTCTTCGTGGCCGGCACCAGCGTCGGCGACGTGGGCCCGGCTGTGCTGCGCGAGCGGGAGGCGCTGGCCAGCAGCGGGGTGGTGGTGGTTTCTTTCAAGTGGAACTACGCCCTGCGCGAGATGGTCGGCGCGCCGGAGATCGCCTCGCGCGGCTTCGTCTACGAAAGAGAGGCGGGCGACCTGATGAGCGGCGCGCTGGAGCGGCTGGTCACGGCGCTGAGGGAGACCAACCGCGTCGGCAAGCGCGGGCTGGACGAGGCCGCGCGCGAGGCGCTGGGCCGCTACTTCTACGAGCGGGTCGGCCGGCGGCCGACGATCGTGACGGCGATTGTGGAATCGTGATGCGGGGGGTGCCCAGGGATTGAAATCTCTGGCTGAACAGCACGAAGCCGCCTCAGCGGCTGGGGAAGCGCATCTCCAGCCGCTGAGGCGGTGAATTCCATTCACCGGGTTGTATCCCAGGGATTGAAATCCCTGGCTGAACAGCACGAAGCCGCCT
>JACSRL010000104.1 GCA_014879765.1 Anaerolinea sp.
CCTGGCCCTGACGCAGCTCCTCGGCCTGCTGGCGCTGCCCTGGGTGGCCCCCATGCTGGCCGCCGCGCGCATCCACCGCCTGTACGCGGCGCGCGAGGGCTGAACGGCGGCGCGATCAGGTTCGATACAGTCATTTTTCGGAGGTAACTATTCAGTCGTAGGTGCCGGGCACTTGAATCTACGCTTCGCCCTACGCATGACTCGGTGTTTGGGTTAATACCTTGACTTCACGATTGATTTTGTCGCTCAATTCGCTTTCTGCAACTTCCAAGTCATAGCGCACTTGTAAACGAAGCCAGACTGCCGCACTTGTGCCAAAATAACGAGCAAGACGCATGGTAGGACGCGGCGCCGTAAGCTGCATCGGCCTGTGCAAAAATGGACAACTTGTGGCGACTCACTATAATTGAGACGTCGGCATCGAGGGAGACGCATTAACCGCTCACCCTCTGAGTCTCCCTAAGTACCTGTCAAAAAATAACGCCGCGGGCTGGCTCGGTCGGAGACCAGCCAGAGCACCAAGTTAATTTTGGACAGGTACTAAGTTTTCTCAAGGAGTCGTTCCATGTCCCCACTCCGTCTCGGCCTCAACATCGGCTATTCCGGCGCGCAGATTGAACTGCCCATCGACCTGATCCAGGAGGCGGATCGCCTGGGCTTCTATGCGGTCTGGACCGCCGAATCCTATGGCTCTGACGCGGTGACGCCGCTGGCCTGGCTGGGCGCGCTGACCCAGCGCATCCACCTGGGCACGGCTATCATGCAGATGCCGGGCCGCACGCCGGCCAACACCGCTATGACCGCCATCACCCTGGACCAGCTTTCCGGCGGCCGCATGCTGCTGGGGTTGGGTCTCTCCGGCCCGCAGGTGGTGGAGGGCTGGCACGGCGAGGCCTATGGCAAGCCGCTGGGCAAGACCCGCGAGTACATCGCCATAGTGCGCACCATCCTGGCCCGCCAGCAGCCGCTGGTGCATCAAGGCGTACACTACCAGGTGCCCTACGCCGGCCCCGACGCCAGCGGGCTGGGCAAGCCGCTGAAGAGCATCATCCATGGCCGGGCTGACCTGCCCATCTACCTGGCCGCCATCGGCCCCAAGAACGTCGAGCTGGCGGCCGAGATCGCCGACGGCTGGCTGCCCGTCTTTTTCTCCCCGGCTCACTACGACGCGGTGTACAAGGACCAGATCGAGGCCGGCTTTGCCAAGGCCGGCGGCGGCAAGGGGATCGCCCACTTCGACATCGCGGCCACCGTGCCGGTGGTGGTGGGCGACGACGTGGAGGCCTGCCGCGCCGCGGTCAAGCCCTTCCTGGCCCTCTACGTGGGGGGCATGGGCGCCAAGGGCAAGAATTTCTACCACGACCTGGCCTGCCGCTACGGATTCGAGGCCGCGGCCGATGCCATCCAGGAGGCCTATCTGGCCGGCCGCAAAGTCGATGCCATCCTGGCCGTGCCCGATGAGCTGGTGGACGCGGTGGCGCTGTGCGGGCCCAAGGCGCGCATCGCCGAGCGGCTGGCGCTGTGGCAGGACAGCCCCGTGACCACCCTCAACATTGCCGACCCCAACCCGCTGAACGTGCGTGTGATGGCGGAGCTGCTGCTGTAGCGTTTACAGCCGGAGCAGCCTTTGCAGCAGCTCTTGCAACAGCCACAGGCCAATCGGCAGCAGAATGGCCGTGGCCAGGCCGCGCACGGTCGCTGGCTGCCAGGGCCAGGTGGGGCGGCTGCCCACCAGGTCGCGCGTGGTCTTCAAGCTGGTGATGGTCTTTTCGACATCATCCATCCCCGCCAGTTCACCCGAGTCGACGCGCTGATAGAGCATGGTCACGGCCGCCTTCAGCCGCTGCTCCACAGCGGCCATCTGCTCTCCCTTCTCCTCCTCCAGCAGATGATGCACCCCCCGCAGCGGCCAGACGAAAACGGCCACAGCGATCAGCGTCAGAGCGACAGAGGGGATGACCAGCGTCAGCTTGGACTCGCCGGGCAGGATCGCCAGGATGGCGTATTGCAACAGCACAAGCCCAATAGCCGCGCGCACGGTCAGACCTGAAAACGCCATCAGCGGCTGCGTGTCGTACAGATCGACGTGATCCACGCGGGCGTAGATGCGTCGCACCGTCCGCATCTGATGGAGGACGTGCTGGATGAAGGCGCCCCCCATGAAGAAGGTGAGCACACTGATCACCACTTCCCAGACGGGAAAATACGAGAAGGTCAGCCGCCGGGTGGTGACGACGATGATCGCTGACACCACCACCCAGAGCGCGCCGCCCACCAGGGCGGCGCGCGCGGGTGTGACCGTCAGCTCATACTCCAGCCGGTCGTACTGCGCCTGATCGCCCTGGATCAAGGGCCGAAACTGCTCCAGCGCGCGCCGCGCGTAGCGATCCAGATAGTGATGCAGCGCCAGCACGCCCAGCGCCCACAGCAGGAACGGCGGCGGCAGGGGATCAAACGCGCCCACGGGCTGGCGGCCGTCCAGCCAGCGCAGCACGCTGGTTGCCAGGTAGCCGGCCGCGCCCAGCGCGGCATAGATGATCCACGGCGGGCCCGGCTGGCGCTCCACCCAGGCGGCGAAACGGTCCAGCCAGCTTGGTGGGTAGGGGGGCGCGGTGTTCATGCCTCCAAACCGGCCATCTGCTCCGCGACCAGCGCCATCAGCTCGCCCACGGTTTGCCGGTCGAAGGCGAAGCGCGCGCCAGCCGCGGCGAAAAGCTCCGGCAGGGAGCGGGTGTAGCCCAGCGCCAGGGCGCGGCGATAGCCGGCCACCGCCTGGGCCTGGTCGGCCAGCGCGTTGCGCCAAACCTGCAGCGCGCCCAACTGGGCCAGCCCATATTCGATGTAGTAGAAGGGGGACTCGAAGATGTGCCCCTTGCGGTGCCAGCCGCTTTCCTTCACCGCCTGCCAATCCTGATAGTCGATGCCCGGCATGAAGCGGTCCCACAGCGCGCTCCAGGTGCGGTCCAGGTCGGCCGGCGTGATCGCTTGCGGCGCCTGGGCGTACAGCCAATGCTGAAAGCCATCGACCACGGCCATGTAGGGCAGGAAGAGGACGATCTTGCGCAACTGGCTGGCATAGGCGCGGCGCGCCTCGGCCGCGCTGTAAAACCCCCCTTGCTCGGCCGCCAGATAGGGCGCGCTGAGCAGTTCCATGGACATGGACGCCACCTCGCAGAACTCCATGGGCGCGTTCTGGTTCCAGATCAGCGGCTGGCGCTGCGATTCCATGAAGTGGAAGGCATGGCCACCCTCGTGCAGCAGCGTCGTCACGTCGCTGTGCGTGCCCACCGCGCTCATGAAGATGTAGGGCTGGCCGCTGACCGGGAAGCCGTTGCAGTACGCGCCCGGCGCCTTGTTGGGGCGGGAGGCCAGATCCAGATAGCGGTCGCGCATGCCCGTGAAATAGCCGGCCAACACCGGGTCCACCTGGGTGAAGATGCGCTGGCTGCCCGCCTCCAGCTCAGCCGCGTTGGCGAAGGGGTGCAGCGGCTGGCCGAAGGGGTCTGCCTCGGTGTCCCAGGGGCGCAGGGCGTCGATGCCCAGCCGGCTGGCCAACCGCCGGTAGAGCTGGGTGGCCAGCGGGACTACCTCATGCTCGATGGCATCGTGGAAGGTGAATGCGTCGTCCGGGGTGTAGTCGAAGCGGGCCAGTTGTTGCCAGCGCAGCGCCCGATAGGTGGCAAAGCCAGCGTTGGCCGCGCTTTGCCGGCGCAGCGGCAGCATTTCCAGGAAGAGCTCGTTCAGCGCGGCGCGGTCGGCCAGAAAACGCTGCATGGCGCGCTGCCAGATGGCCGCGCGCGTCGCGCGATCCGGTTCCTGCAGGCGGCTGGTCGCCTCGGGCATGGTCAGCGTCTGGCCCTGCCATTCGACGGTCATCCCGCCCACGATCTTGTTGTATTGGTTGCCCAGCAGCGCCAGCTTGCTTTCCAGCGGGACGTTCTCAGCGCGAAAGATCTCGGCGTCATTGCCGAAGCGGCGCAACAACAGCGCGGTCTCCTGGTTGGGCTGATAGCCGGGCACAGCCAGCAGCTTCTCTTTCAGCGCCTGCTCCGCCAGCCGGGTCTGCGGTTCGATCTGGCCGACGAAGTGCTTGAAACGCTCTTCGGCGGCCGCGTCGGCGGTGTTTTCGGTGATGTCGCGGTAGATCTGTGCGCCGGCCTCGGCCAGCACCGCGGCCAGCGCGCTCCACTGCCGCAGCCAGCCTTCGACCGCCGGCGTGCTCAGCGGCGCCGCCAGCAGCGCATCCACATGCGGCTGGACCGTGCTCCAGTCGGCGGCATCAACCTGGGGATAGAAAAGATCAGACATACTGCCTCCTTGCAGTTGGGTTCGCGCACATCGTGGTACTTTTAGGCCCCGCCCGTACTCCAGTCTGTCAGCGCCAATCGAGGTACCTGCCTGAAGTCATGCGCGTTGCGAGTCACAAGCACTGCATCTCGTTCCATGGCGATTGCAGCAATTCGCAGATCAAGCGTGCCAACGCGGATGTTTTGGGCACGCAGACGTTGATAGATATCCTGTGCTGCCGGATCAAAAGGCAAGATGGTCAAATCACAGAAGTAATGAGCCGTGAGTTTGAGTTGCTCATAGGCAAGCGCCAGGTTTACACCTGGGCGCCCGATCTGCGCCAATCGACCCCGCATTTGCTCCTCTACAGTGACCACTGTAATCGCCAGATCGTCAGCAGAATGGCTTTGGATCGCGGCGACAATGTGCGCGTGACCATGTTGATGTAGCGTCACGTGGTCTGTGTCGAAGATGTAGAGGCTCATATCAGCACTGGTGTGTGTTCTTCGTCCAGATGGCGGCGATACTCAGACATGGACGTAAGAAAATCGTCCCAGGACGGATCGTCAGCGAATAGACCTGCTTTGGCTAGCCAAAAATGGTCATTTGACTGCTCCGGCAGGTCAACATCGACTTTCACAAACTGCGTCTGGCCAATCAAACTTCGGATCAACTCGCGGACGCCATCCAGTGCCTCCTGCTTGGTGTTTCCATGGACTACCTTGTCTGGCCACAGCAGAGGGCGCGCTAAATAGCCGTTTCCTGTTTGCTTGAGCAATATCACATCGAAAGTCATCAAGAGATGCCTCCTTGCTCTTAGTCGCTGAGCGGCAGCCGCGCGGCCGGCCAGTTGAGCTGAATCCCCTTGGGCAGCAGGCCGTAGCGGGCCGCGCCTTGCAGCAGGATGCTGTTGATCAGTTCGGCGTGGCTGACCCCCTCGGCGCGCGCCTCGATCACCAGGTCGCTGATGCGCGGATTGAGCCCGGGCAGCGTGTTGATCTCCAGGATGTAGGGCTTGTCGTTGTTGTGGCGATCCAGGCGAAAGTCGACGCGCGCCACGTCGGCGCAGCCCATGACGCGAAACGCGGCCGCGGTGTACCAGTTCAGATCGATCAGCATCTCCTCATCCACCGGCGCCGGGCAGAGGTAGTAGAAGTCGTCGGCCAGCTCAGTCTTGACGCGGCCGGTGTAAAGCCCGGCCTCCTCCGCGGGGTAGCGCGCCAGATCCACCTCCAGCGGCGGCAGGAAGTGCAGGCCGGCCGTGATGCGCGGCGCATCCTCGTCCCCCGGCATCCGCCGCGCCACCGGCCCGCGCAGATTGCCCACCACACCCACGGTGATCTCGCGGCCGTCGATGTAGTGCTCCACCAGCGCCGGCTGGCGGTAGCGGGTCAGGATCTCCTTGATCTGGCGGCGCAGCTCCAGCTCGTTGTGGACGATGGACTTGGCGCTGACCCCCATGCCGGTGCCCTCGCGCGTCGGCTTGACGAACATGGGAAAGGTCATGTCGTCGTCCAGCGGCTCGTCCATCCGCTCGAAGCTCTGGAAGGGAGGGGTGGGCAGGCCGTGGAAGGCCAGCACCCGCTTGGTCATGGCCTTGTCCAGCGCCAGCGCCAGCGACATCACCCGCGAGCCGGTGTAGGGGATGCGCATCATCTCCAGCAGCGCCGGCGCCTGCGACTCGCGGCTGTCGCCCCAGTGGCTCTCGGCGATGTTGAAGCAGATGTCGGGGCGGAAGGGGGGCAGCGTCTCCACCAGCGACAGGTTGGCCTCGAAAAACTCTGCCTCGTGGCCGCCGACCTGCAGCCCCTTGACGATTGCCTCGATGGTCTCCTCGGAGTCCAGGTCGTCCCACTGGTCAGGCGACATGCCGGGCCAGGAGGGGGCGTTTTTCTTCAGGTTAGCTAACAATGCGACGCGCATGGGCACTCCTACGTTTCGTGTCTCACGATTCTGCCTCACGCCAAGGCGCAAAGGCCGCAAAGGTCGGAGTTTTGTAACTGCGCAGCCAGCGTTCAGAAACCGGGTTTTTCTCGTGCGTCCATGGTTTTCGTCTGCGCACCGGCCTTTCATGGCGCCATGATCT
>JACSRL010000130.1 GCA_014879765.1 Anaerolinea sp.
TGGCTGAGCCGGAGCGGGCCGGCGAGCTGCTGGTGCGCCAGTCGGCCGGCTGGCTGCAGGTGCGGCCGCTGACCCAGGACCGCCCCACCTGGGTGGAGATCGACCTGGAGGCGCTGGCCGGCAACGTGCGGCAGGTGCAGCAGATCATCGGCCCGCAGGTGGCCATCTGCGCGGTGCTCAAGGCCGACGGCTATGGCCACGGCGCGGGCAGTGTGGCGCGCACTGTGCTGAACAACGGCGCCCGCATGGTGGCCGTGGCCTGTCTGGCCGAGGCGGTCGTGCTGCGTCGGGCCGCGATCGACGCGCCGATCCTGGTGCTGGGCTACACGCCGGCCTGGCAGGCGCGCGATACCGTGCGCCATGATGTGATCGCTACTGTCTACGACCTGGACGTGGCCCGCGCCCTGAGCCAGGCCGCGGCCGACATGAACCGGCCGGCGCGCGTCCATATCAAGGTGGACAGCGGCATGGCCCGGCTGGGGCTGCTGCCGGCCGACGTGGCGCCCTTCGTGCGGGAGCTGATGGCGCTGCCCGGCCTGGCCGTCGAGGGCATCTTCACCCATTTCTCCGCGGCCGACAGCGCCGCGCCGGAGCATCGGGCGCACAGCGCGGCGCAACTGGCCACTTTTCGCCGCGTGCTGGATGAGCTGCGCGGCCAGGGTCTGTCCATCCCGCTGGTGCATGCGGCCAACTCGGCGGCGCTGCTCAACTGGCCGGCCAGTCGCTTCGACATGGTGCGGCCAGGCATCGCGCTCTATGGCCTGGCGCCGTCGCCGGACACGCCGCTGCCGGCAGGCTTCCGGCCGGTGCTGAGCTGGAAGACCCAGGTGGCGCAGGTCAAGACGTTGCCGCCGGGCGCGCCGGTCAGCTATGGCAACACCTTCGTGACACAGCGCGCGACCCGGGTGGCCGTGGCGCCGGTGGGCTATGCCGACGGCTTTCGCCGCGGGCCGGCGCACTGGGGCCACGTGCTGGTGCGCGGCCAGGCCGCGCCCATCATCGGCCGCGTGGCCATGGACCAGACCATGCTGGACGTGACCGACATCCCCGGCGTGCGCCAGGGGGACGAGGTGGTGCTCATCGGCCGGCAGGGCGCGGCCGAGCTCACCGTGGAGCAGGTGGCCCAGCGGCTGGGCACCATCGGCTACGAGGTGGTGGCCGAGATTCTGGCGCGCGTGCCGCGGGTGATCTGAGGCCTGCGAGCACTGGCTGAGGATGCAATGTCCACCTGCCACCGTGAAACGTGAAATGTGACGCACCGACCCACCGATCTACCCGCCACAGTGGCGTACCAATTTACTACAGCGTAAACGAAGTAGTTGCGCATCGGTGCCCGGCACTTGCGCCAAAGTGCCGGGCACCTCAACAACTTAATTTACGGTGTATTTACCAACCCACCAACCCCAGGAGGCCCTATGTCCATCCAACCTGATCACTGGATCCGCAAAATGGCGCTGGAGCACGGCATGATCGAACCCTTTGTCGATGGCCAGGTGCGCGACGGCGTCATCTCCTATGGCCTGAGCAGCTACGGCTACGACATCCGCATCGCCAATGAGTTCCGCATCTTCACCCCCGGGCTGGGCGACCTGACCGTGGTCGACCCCAAGCAGTTCGACGCCCGCTCCATGGTCGATTTCCACGGCGATGTCTGTGTCATCCCGCCCAACTCCTTCATCCTGGCCAGGACGGTGGAGTATTTCCGCATCCCGCGCAATGTACTCACAGTATGTTTGGGGAAGAGTACCTACGCCCGTTGCTTTAGCGGCGATACGCAGGTAGCGCTGGTGGATGGTACGTCGCCTACCCTGGAAGAGATGGCCCGCCGTGCTGACGACGGCGAGCTATTCTGGGGGTACAGCGTGGGACAGTATGGGCGGATTGTTGTCACGCTGCTGGATGCGCCGCGCTTTATTGGCCGTGACAGCTTGCTTGAAGTCACCCTCGACGATGGCGGAGTGATCCGCGCAACCCCAGACCACCAGTTTATCAGTCGCGACGGACAAATGGTCGAAGCTGGGCAGCTTCGCCCTGGGGACGCGCTGTTGCCCTTGTATCGCCAGGTTACGCGCGGGTATGAGATGGTGTTTCAGCCGCTGAGCGGTCAGATGCTACCTACGCACCGGCTGGCCGATGAATGGAACGTGCGCAACGGAGCATACTTGGATCTGCCCGGAACGCACCGCCACCACATAGATATCAACCGTCGCAACAATAATCCATGGAACCTGATGCGCATGGAAGCATCCGAACACATTCGCCTGCACAACAGCATGAGCTATGGTGAAAAGTTCGATCCCGAAGATCACAGCTTAGCAATTCGGGAAGCTTTTGAGCGGCTCTCCCAGGACCCTGAATGGCGCGCACAGTTTTCGCAGGCACAGAGCGCCCGTGCGCATAGTTTTTGGCACGACGATGCCTATATCGAACAGCGTGCCGCCCTGATCGAGCAACGCCTGCTCAGTTGGACCGAGGAACGGCGGCGACAACACAGCGAAACCCTCAAAGCATCCTGGAGCGATCCCGACCTGCGTGCCCGCCAGGGCGAGATGTCCACCGCGGCCTGGGCCATCGATAGCGGCACGCGACGCGACATGCAACGCGAAATCGCCCGCAGGATCCGGCTGCGCGAAGAAATCACCGCCGACGTGGTCCGTGCCGCGCTGGACGAAACCGGCTCGATTCGCGGCGCGGCGCGCTTGTTGCAGTGCGATCGGGCGGTATTTCGGCGCTTCCCTGAAGTGCTGGATGCTTTCCGCGGCAGACACATCACGTACCGCAATCACCGTGTGCAGTCGGTGCGCCAACTCCCCGGCGATCATGACGTTTTCTGCTTGACCGTGCCGGAAGCCGGTAACTTCGCGCTGGAAAGCGGCGTGTTTGTCAGTAATTGCGGTCTCATCGTCAATGTGACTCCCTTCGAGCCGGAGTGGGAGGGCTACGTCACCCTGGAGATCTCCAACACCACCCCGCTGCCGGCCAAGGTCTACGCCCACGAGGGTATCGCCCAGGTGCTCTTCTTCCAGGGCGACCCGCCGGAGAAGTCCTACGCCGACAAGAAGGGCAAGTACCAGGGGCAGGCGGGGATCACGCTGCCGAAATTATGAAGGATGAACGATGAATGATGAGTCTCGGAGGGGCTCTCCGGATTCATCATTCATCGTTCATTATTGTGGAAGGCGCTATGGGCACATCTACCGACACCCCTGTCGCTCCAACCGGTCTGCGCGGCTTGCCTCGCAACGTCTGGGTGGTGACGGCCGCCAGCTTTCTGACTGACATCTCCAGTGAGATGATTCTGCACCTGCTGCCCCTTTTTCTGGCTAATGTGCTGGGGGTGCGCACCAGCGTCATCGGCCTGATCGAGGGGGTGGCCGAGACCTCGTCGAGCCTGCTCAAGATCTTCTCCGGCTGGCTGAGCGACCGGCTGGGCGACCGCAAGTGGCTGACGGTGGCGGGCTACAGCCTGTCGACGCTGGCCAAGCCGTTCTTGGTCGTCGCCAACACCTGGGGCGCAGTGCTGGCCGTGCGCTTCGCCGACCGGGTGGGCAAGGGCATCCGCACCGCGCCGCGGGACGCGCTGGTGGCCGACAGCATCGACGAAAAGCGCCGCGGCCTGGCCTTCGGCCTGCACCGCGCCGGCGACACGGCCGGCGCGCTGATCGGCTTGCTGATCGCGCTGGGGGTGGTCTACGCGCTGCAAGGCGCCGACCTGACCTTGCAGCGGCCAACCTTTCAGACCCTGGTGCTGATCAGCATCGCGCCGGCCGTACTGGCGGTGCTGGTGCTGGCCGCCGCCGCCAAGAACGTGCCGGTGACCTCACAGCGCGAGCGGCCGCGGCTGTCGCTGGCCGGCTTTGATCCCCGCTTCAAGCGCTTTCTGATCGTGATGGTGCTCTTCACCCTGGGCAACTCGTCGGACGCGTTTCTGGTGCTGCGCGCGCAGAGCCTGGGCTTGAGCGTGGCCGGGGTGATGGGGGTGCTGGCGCTGTTCAACCTGGTCTACGCGCTGATCTCGACGCCGGCCGGCGCGCTGTCGGACCGCATCGGCCGGCGTAAGCTGATCGTGGGGGGCTGGCTGGCCTATGCGGTCATCTACCTGGGCTTTGGCCTGGCCGGCGCGGCCTGGCAGATCTGGGCGCTGTTCGCGCTGTACGGCATCTACTATGGCCTGGCCGAGGGCGCGGGCAAGGCGCTGGTGGCCGATGTGGTGGCGCCCGCGCAGCGGGGCACGGCCTACGGCGTCTACAACGCAGCCATCGGGCTGGCTGCCTTCCCAGCCAGCCTCATCGCCGGCCTGCTGTGGCAGGGGGTGGGCGGCTGGGCCGGCTTTGGCCCGTCCGCGCCCTTCCTCTTCGGCGCAGGCATGGCGCTGTTGGCGGTGGTGTTGCTGATGCTGTGGCTGCCAGGAGATGGGCGGATGCAGCGACCCGGCTAAAGCCTCTACTCCGTGGGTGTTGACCTCGAATTTAGATGGGTGTGTTTGAATCTGGTTGAACTGACAAGACTTCGGACGGTGCGGCACCGGCCGAGTTCTGCGAGCGAAGCCCTTTGCCGTCAAGAACCTGACATAGCTTCAACCGGCCGGCTTTGCCGTCCGAAGTCTGGGGCGTCAACTCATTGATTTTTAGCCCCGTTGACGGGACGCTGTGATGTAGCCGGGCGAATTCACACCTGCACGTGTGCCGCAGGTGCAAGTGTCGCCCGGCGGGCCGGCATATGGGGCGACTCGCCGCCAGCAGCTATTACCTGATTAATTTCTTAACCTTCATAACTCCCCGCCGGCGTAGAGACCTGTCCCGTCCCAGGCCAGGGCCCGAACGGCGCCGTCTGAGTTGACAATTTGCACTCATCGGATATCATATACGATATGAGACTTGTGCTCGACACTGATGTGATTGTCGCTGGACTGCGCAGCCGAACGGGTGCGTCACGCCAATTGCTGATCTTGCTGGGTCAACGCCGCTATCAAGCCGTTGCCAGCGTAGCCATGATGCTCGAGTATGAAGCCGTGCTGAGTCGCACAGAGAACCTTGATGCCTTCAATCTTACGATCCAGGAGATTGAACGATTTTTGGACGGTCTGGCCACGGTGATCACGCCCGTTGCCCCTTTCTTCTTATGGCGGCCCCAGTTGCGGGACCCTGCGGATGAGCACATCCTGGAGGCGGCAGTCAACGGCGGCGCGGACGGTATTGTCACGTTCAACCATCGTCACTTCGAGGTCGCGGCCAGGAGATTTGGCATCGTCACACTCAGGCCCGGCGATGCACTGAAGAGGCTAGAACCATGGCAACTTTGAGCAACTATGCATTGCGCTTGCAGGCTTCTCTGATGGACGAGCTGCGCACGGTTGTGGAGGAAGAGGGCACGACCCTGAACCAGTTTATCAACGTAGCTGTGGCCGAGAAGCTGGCTGCGCTGCGTACCGAGCGCTATTTTCGGCAGCGGGCCGCTCGCGTGGATGCGGAAGATTTCCTGGCCCTGTTAGAGAAGGCAGGGTCAGATGTGGTCATCGAGGGGGATGAGCTGCCTGTGACTACCCCCCTTTGACTGGGGTCAACGAAGAACAGGGGCTGTCTGGAAGTTCTTTTCAGACAGCCCCTGTGGCTTTCGTCCGGGGTCACTTCCCGGCGCGCAGCTTCTGCGCGGCCGCTGGCGCAACCAGCCCGGCCACCAGCGCTTCGCATTCGCTATGCGGGATCTCCGTCACCGTCGCACAGTCAAAGGTCAACTGCGTTTGCGCCTGCGCAATAGGAACTGGAGCAGGCATAGCAGAGCCAACCACGCTAACAACCAGCAACACCCCAAGCCAAACTCGCACCACTGTCCATTGTGACATAGCACACCTCCGGGAGCGATGATCCTCTATTAATCGTGATTTGCTAAGGTGGTAACGCCATCCTCAAGCCCATGCCTCAGCGCAGGATCAACGGCAGCCACAGCTCAAACGGCGTGGCCGTGGTCGTCGCTGTGGCCGTCGCTGTTGGTGTTGCGCTGGGCGTGACTGTGGGTGTCCATGTGCTGGTCGCCGTTGCTGTGGGTGTGGCAGTGGCGGTCGCCGTAGCGGTCGCCGTTGGTGTGGCAGTCGCCGTTGGTGTCGCCGTAGCCGTCGGGCTGGCTGTGGGCGTCGGTGTGAAGGTCGCCGTCGGCACGCCGCCCCCGCTGGCCACCACCTCCGTGTACTCACTCCTCACCGTGTTCGGCTGCGCCGCATAACAATCCCCGTAGTTGGCGCTCCCGCCACCGTGCGGTTCTGTGACCGTGCGCAGACGGAAGTAGTAGGGCGTCGCGCGCGGAGGCAACGTCACCGTGGCTGAACTCACCGTCTTGTCCGCCGTCTGGCCGTACACCGTGAACGGCCCAACT
>JACSRL010000126.1 GCA_014879765.1 Anaerolinea sp.
AGGCCGCCGCCTGAGCCGGGTCGGGAAGGCGGTCGCCCAGCAGGCGCTTGATTCCCGCTGTGGGCATGAAGCCGAGGAGACCGCAGCGCTGGCGATGCGCTGAGGTGAGACGCGAAAGATGCCAACTTTGCGGAAAAGTTGGCATCTTTCAGGCGATTATGCCGCTGGGCGTGGGAGAAACATCCACGACTCCGTGGGGACGATGCCCCCGGCGCAGCAGAAGGCCGGCGCTTTCAAACACGGTCTTGCAACAAGCGGTCCATGAATGGTCAGGATTCTTCTTCGCGCCGGCTCAGGCTTCAGGCGCGGTATCCAGACCAAGCTGCTCCATCATCTCCCGGTCGCTGCTGAAGAGCCAGCGTTCCGCGGCCAGGCCGTCCTGAAAGCGCACCAAGTCGAGGGCGTTCAGCGCGATGGTCTTGCCAGTGGGCGGCATGCCCATCCCCTCGCCCAGATGCGTGCCGCGCAGAACGCTGCGGATGACCGCCATATCGCCGTCGGCCAGGATAGTCTCGACGTCGAGCTGCGCGTCGGGGAAGATGCTGAGCGTCATGGCGACCATCGCCGCCCAACTTTCCAGCCCGATGCCCGCGCCATGATCGATCAGGTCGGCGGCCGCGATAGTCGCCAGCAGGCCGGAATCGCCCGTGCGCATCGCGCGGTTGAGGACCTCGACATAGTTGCGGGCCAGTTGTCGTGTTGCTTCGGTAGACATGAGACGTGCTCCTTTTTATGCTTGGTGCTTTGGCGTCGTCGCTTCGACAGCCTGATTGACGCTATCATACACCCCGATCATTTGGAGATCGTTTGCTGGCGCGCAGTTATGACGCAAAATGATCGCTTAGTTGATGACGCGAAAGATGCCAACTTTTCGGAAAAGTTGGCATCTTTCGCGTCTACCCCGCGTTCAACAGTCAGTCCAGGCTGGGGGCCTTGTCTCCGGCCAGCGCCATGAAAACGTCCTCCAGGGTGGGATCTGTCGACTCGACCTCGACGCTGAAGCCCATCCCTTCGAGGCTGGACTGCAAGGTGTGCTGGCTGTGCTCCCCGGCCAGCGTGATGGCGTGGAGATGATCGCCGCGCAGGCCCACCTGGAACACGCCGGGCAGGCTTTCCAGCGCATCCAGCGCCGGAATCAGGCGGTCCACTATCAGGTTCCAGGTCGGGCCGGGCAAGGTGTCGCGCTTCAGCGCCGCCGGGGTGTCGAGGGCCAGCAGCCGTCCGCCGTTCATGATGCCCAGGCGGCCGCAGTACTCGGCTTCGTCCATGTAGTGCGTGCTGACGAAGACCGTGGCGCCGTCATCCGCCAGCTTGTCGATGGTGTTCCAGAATATGCGCCGGGCCACGGGATCTACCCCACTGGTCGGCTCGTCCAGGAAGAGCAACTGCGGCCGGTGCACCAGCGCGATGGCCAGCGCCAGCCTTTGGCGCCAGCCACCCGACATCTGGCCTGCGCGCGCGTCTCCCAGGCCGTTGAGTCCCACCAGATCCATGACTGCCTGCTGGCGACCGCGCCGTTCGCCTTTGGGTACGCCATAGATGCCGGCGTAGAATTCCAGGTTTTCCGCCATGGTCAGCTCATCGTACAGCGCGAATTTCTGGCTCATGTAGCCGACCAACGGACGAATGGCCTCGGCCTGGCGCTCGACGTCGAAGCCCAACACCTCCGCTCGCCCGGCCGTTGGGCGCAGCAGCCCCAGCAACATACGGATCGTAGTCGTCTTGCCCGAACCGTTGGGCCCCAGATAGCCCACCACCTCCCCCGGCCGTACCTCGAACGAGATTCCGTCCACGGCGGTGAAATCGCCGAAGCGCTTGGTGAGCCGGTCGACCTGCACAGCCAGTTCACTCATGCCTCGCCTCCAGAGCAGTCGCTTGCAGCGTGGCGATGAACACATCCTCCAACGACGGGGCTATCGCGCGCAGGCCGAGCACCTGCACGCCGCCCGCGGCCAGCGCGCTCGACAGGCGAAGCTGCGTGGCCTGGCCGTCCTGAAGGCCGGAAAAGACAGCGGCGCCGCGCAGACGCAGGTGGAGCAGCTCGCCAAATTGGGCCACGTCCTCCACGTCAGGATCGGCCTGGCAGAGCTGGTGGGCCAGGGCTCGCGGCTCGGCCCGCAACTCAAGAACACGGCCCGCCAGCGGCGCAAGCAGGGAGCGCGGCGCGCCGGTGGTCAGGATCCGGCCGGCAGCCATGAAGCCCAGGATGCTGCAGCGGATCGCCTCGTCCATGTAGGGGGTGCTCACCACTACCCCCGCGCCGTCGCCCAGCAAGCGGATGATCAGCTGCCAGAAGTCCTGGCGCGTGATCGGATCCACGCCGCTGGTCGGTTCGTCCAGCAGCAGCAGCGACGGCCGATGGACCAACGCGCAGGCCAGGCCCAACTTCTGCTTCATCCCGCCCGACAGCACGCCGGCCAGACGGTTCTCGAAGCCGGTCAACCCCACAAAGGCCAGCAGCTCAGCCGCGCGCCCGGTCAAGGTCTTGCGGTCGATGCCCCGCACGGAGCCAAAGAAGGCCAGGTTCTCGCCGACGGTCAGATCGTGATAGAGCGAGAAGCGTTGGGGCAAGTACCCGACCGACGAGCGAGCCTGTTCGGGATGGCGCGCCAGATCCTGCCCCAGGATGGCAACGCTGCCGGCATCGAGGCTGAGCGCGCCGACCAGCAGGCGCATGACGGTGGTCTTGCCGGCCCCATCGGGTCCGACCAGTCCATAGGCCTCGCCGGGCTGCACGACCAGACTGACATCGTCCACCGCGACGAGGCTGCCGAAACGTTTGGTCAAACCAATTGCTTCCAACAGGGCCATGGCCGCCTACTCCACGAAGACCACATCGGCGGGCATGCCCGGTTTAAGCTCGCCGGTGGGGTTGTCCACCGCCACCTTGACGGCAAAGACCACCGCGCGGCGCCCGGCCGGCGTCTGAACGTTGCGCGGCGTATACTCGCCCTTGTCCGCGATGCGTTGTACCTGCCCGCTGAAGACGCGGCCCGGAAAAGAGTCGACCGTTATCTCAGCCTGCTGGCCGATGCTGATCGTTCCGTACGTGTCTTCGGGCAGGTAAACGGTGACGGTGAGGTTGGCAAGATCGCCCAACGCCAGCAGCGTGCCGCCTGGCAGCGCGACTTCGCCCGGCTGGATGGCCCGACTGAGCACCACGCCATCCAACGGCGAGTAGATGGTCATGCGCGCCACCTGCTGATCGATGACATCCAGCGCGGCCTGCGCCGCGGCCACCTGGCCCGCGGCCGCCTGCGTTTGCGCCTTGGCGGCCGCCACCTGGGCCTCGGCAGCCCGCACCTGCTCCGGGTCGGCGCCTGACTGCATCAGCGCCAGGCGGGCCTCTTCGGCGCGCTGCGCGGCTTCTGCGCTGACCAGCGAAGCCTGGGACTGGCTAACCACGGCCGAGGCCTGGATGATGCCCGCCTGCGCCTGCTCGACGCTGGCGCGCGCCTGATCCAGCTCCGGCGTGGTTGCGCCCTGCACCAGCGCGTCGTAATTGGCCTGGGTCGCCTGCAAGGCCAATGTGGCGCGCTCCAGGGCCAACGACTGCGGCAGCATGCCGATGTCCGCGCGCCAGGCGACCTTGTCGTAGTCGGCCTGAGCCAGCCTGACAGCAGCTTCAGCCTGTTGCACCTGCACCAGCGCGGCCTCGATCACCTCGGCACGCGCGCCCTGTCTGACCTGGGCGTAGCGCGCGACCGCCTGGCTGCGAGTGGCCTGGGCGGCTTGCCGCGCGCCGCTGGCCTGCTGCAACTGCGCCTGGGCCATGGCGACGCGGGCTTGCGCCGCGGCCACGGCTTCTGCTTCTGCCTGGAGCTCTTGCGGCCGCGCGCCGGCGCGAACCTGCTCAAGCTGGGCCTCAGCAGCGGCCGTGCCGGCCTCGGCCGCGCCGAACGCGCCCTCGGCCATGGTCAGCGCGGCCTCGGCCTGCCGGCGCTGGGCCAGCAGCAAGGCCGTGTCCATCTCCACCAGCGGCTGGCCGGCCTGCACGGGTTCACCCGCCTGCACATGAACCGCGGTGACGCGGCCCATGGCCTCGGCTGATACAGTCACTTCGACGGCCTCGATCGTGCCCGAGACTACACCATTTCCGTTTTGGCCGGCGCTGCTCCCCTGCCACCACCAGTAACCAACTCCGGCGGCGACCAGAATCAACAGCCAGGGCAGGATGCGACGGAGATTAAAACGCGACTTGCTATGCATTGCTTGCTCCAAAATCTGGGACTTGACTACTCATGGAGACTTTCGAAGTCTTGGGCTGACCGGCTCGGCCGGAGACTGACCGGAGCAGGAAGCTATTGTATGGACGCCACCTTAGTCCAGCCGCTTGTGAAAGCGCAGGACAGCGGCGCCCATGATGATCACCGTGAAAAGCGCCAGCGCAAGGATTTCCGTGCGGAGGACCTCGACGCCTACTCCTTTGAGCATGATTCCGCGTGTGATGATCAAGAAGTAACGCAGCGGAATGACGTGACTGATCGCCTGCAAGTACCACGGCATGCTGGACAAGGGAAAGAGAAAACCTGAGAGAAAGAGCGCCGGCAGCATGAAGAACGCGCTGGTCATCATGGCTTCCTGTTGGGTGCTGGCCATGGTCGAGACGAGCAGGCCAAGGCCCAGGGTAGACATCAGAAAGAGAGCGGAGAGCACGAGAAGCAGCGGTAGGCTACCGTTGATCGGCGCGCCGAAGATCAACACACCGGCCGCGATAATCTCGACCACATCAACCATCGCGATCAGCGCGTAGGGCAGCAGCTTGCCAACCATCAGCTCCGACGACCTGAGCGGCGTGACGATGAGCTGCTCGATGGTGCCACGCTCGCGCTCGCGCACAATCGCGGTCGAGGTCAACAGTGTGGTCAGGTACATCAGAATCAAGCCGATCAGGCCTGGAATCATGAAATGCGACGAGAGCAGATCGGGATTGTACCAGACCTGGGTGCGCACCTCGACCGGCATCTGCGTCACTGCGGACTGGCCGCGGCTGGCCGCGCGTTCAACCAGCAGGTTGGTCGCCTTGGTCTGGCCGATCATGGCGGCCGCGGAGAGCGCGGTGCTAGCGATGGAGGGGTCCGTGCCGTCTACGATCATCGCCACCTGCGCCGTCTCGCCGCGCACGATGCGGGTCGAGTAATCGGGCGGGATGATCAACCCAGCCAGTGCCTGGCCGTGGTCGATAAGGCCGCGCAGAGCATCCTCGCTGTCGACGTCGTAGGCCAGGTGGAAGTAATCGGCCGCGCGGTAGGCGTCGAGCAGCTCACGCGAAGCTGGCGAGCGGTCCTGGTCCCACACGGCCAGGGGCACGTTGCGCACATCGTTGCTCGCCGCGTAGCCCAGCAGGAAGAGCATCGCCACGGGCATGACGATCGTGATGGCCAGCGTGCGGGGATCGCGCACGATTTGGATGAACTCCTTGCGGATCAATGACCAAAGACGGTCAGAGTTCATGCGTCGGCGTCTCCTTCCCCAGGGGAAACTGGCAGGAACAGCACCCCGCGCAAGAAAACATCAGCCAGGGCGTCGGCCCAGTTGAACCCTTCGAATTGCGAAAATCGGCCCGGCTGGGCGACGCGTTCGGTCAACAAGAAGCCCGCCAACAGGCTTACCATGGCGCGCACGAACAGCGGGAAGGGGACGTCGCTCAGCCGTGAGCGGCCGCGCCCCGCGTCCAAGGCCAGCAAACGCTGGTGCCACGTTTCAGCCTGGGCGAGCACCTGGGGGAGAAACGAGGCCAGCGCAGCGCCATCGCGCTCCTGCGCGTCGATCAAGGCCAGTTGCAGGTAGTCCTGGTGCTCGGTGACGAAGGCAATCGAAGCGCGAAAGACCTGGTGTATCAGATCTTCGGGAGAAGGGGCCTCGATCTCGCTGAAAAGAGCGAACAGTGCGTTGTAGGGCGCGGCCTCCTGCACAAGTGCGTTGAAAAGCTGGTCCTTGCCCGGATAATAGTTGTAGATCGCGGCAGGAGTGATACCCACCTCCTTGGCAATACGGCGCATCGGTGTGGCGTTATAGCCCTGACTGCGAAAGAGCAGACTGGCAGCGGCCAGAATCTCCTGCCGGGTCAGCTCTCCTTTAGTGATCTGTGACTCTTCCATAGATATGCTCCCAAGTAAACAAACGTTCAGTCATATCTTAGAATACAATCTGGGCGTTGTCAAATCCCCAGGGCGTCGATTGGGGTGGAACTCAGACAATAAAGATGCCAACTTTGCGGAAAAGTTGGCATCTTTGTGGAGAGGCTGGCAGCTTTGCGGGCGAGCTATCCGTTCCGGTCCTTCAACGGATGCAGCTTCCAGCGGCCGTAGGCCACGAAACCGAGCAGCGCCGCGACCACCAGGTTCTGCACCAC
>JACSRL010000402.1 GCA_014879765.1 Anaerolinea sp.
CGGTTGCGTTCAAGTTGCTTGCGAGACAGACGCCGCCTGGCCCTACTCGACCTACGCTGGCCACCTATGTTGTTCAACCAGATTCAAACACACCCCAATCAAACAGCCACCCGATCGACGATCGGGTGGCTGTTGTTTGTGGCATGAGAAACCGGGGTTTTGTCTCGCTGAAAACCCGGTTTCTGAACGACCGGCGGTTCTATGCGTCTTTGTCTGCGCGGAGGCCGGGCAACTGCTGCAAGGCGCTGATCAGATCGACGCCGGTCAGCGCCTCCACCGTGGCCGGCACCTGGGCGACGATGTTGGTGATGTCAGCCGTGACCTTGGACGCGCCCGCGCCGCTCTGGCCGTCGCCGCCGGTGCTGATCACCACGATGCGCTCGGTCTGCGCCAGCGGCTGGGCGATGGCCGAGGCCACCTGCGGCAGCGCCTCGATCAACTGCTGAATGATGGCCGCCTGGTTGTACTGCTTCCAGGCCTCGGCCTTCTTCTCCATGGCCTGCGCCTCGGCAAAGCCGGTGGCCTGGATCACCTCAGCCTCGGCCAGACCCCTGGCCTTGACCACCTCAGCCTCGGCCAGGCCACGGGCCCGCACCGCGGCCGCGTCGCCCTCGCCGATGGCCTGGGTGGCGGCCGATTGGCCCTGCGCCTCGGCCAGCCGCTTGAACTTCTCCGCGTCGGCCAGCGTCTCGATGCGGTAGCGGTCGGAGTCGGCTGGCTTGCGCACGGTGGCCTCCAGTTCCTTCTCCTTGCGCATGGCCTCCTGCTGCTGCACCTCGATCTGCTTCTGCTTGGCCACCACCTCGATCTGGATCTCCTGCTCCTTCACCGATTGGCTGGTCTTGGTCTCTTGCAGCTTGTAGGCCAGGTCTGCCACCGCCCGGTTCTGGTTGACCTCCTGATCGTAGGCGGCCTTCTGCACCGCGTAGCTCTTCTGCGACTCGGCGATGCGCGTCTCGGCCACATACTTGGCCATCTCCCCTTCCTGGCGGGCCTGCGCGCTCTTGATGGTGGCATCGCGCGCCGCCTCAGCCTGGCCGATGGCCGCGTCACGCTTGACCTCAGCCGTGCGCTTCTGGCCCAGCGCGTCCAGATAGCCCTGGTCGTCCTGAATGTCGCGAATGGTGAAGGAGATGATGCGCAGGCCCATGGCCGCCATGTCGCCCGACGACACCTCCTGCACCTGCTGGGCAAAGGCGTCGCGGTCGCGGTAGACCTCCTCCACCGTCAGGGTGCCCAGGATGGCGCGCAGGTGGCCTTCCAGCGTCTGCAAGGCCACGTTGCGGATCTCATCCTCGGTCTTGGAGAGGAATAGCTGGGCCGCGGTGCGGATGGCGGTCTCGGTAGGATCGATGGACACCTGCGCCACGCCGTCCACGGTGATGGGCACGCCCTGCACCGTGTAGACGCGATGCGTCACCACGTCGATGGTCATGACCTCCATCGACAGCCGGTCCACCCGCTCGATGGCCGGGAAGACGAAGGTGCCGCCGCCGCGCACGACGCGGAAGGCCTGGCCATCCTTGCGCCGGCGGCCGCCGGAGATCACCAATACTTCGTTGGGGCCGACCTTGTGGTAGCGGTTGGCAAAGAGGATGCCAAAGGCCACCATCACGATCACCAGTGCTATCGGAACGCACGCCAACAGAACAAGACTGTCTCCCATGATCTCTTCTGCTCCTTCAGATCGCCTCTAAGGGGTTGAGTTGGGATGTCCCTGCGAGGCTGGCAGGCGCTGGCGGACGAGAACTACCCCGGCGCCGAGCACCTGCTCGATGACGACCAACGAACCGCGGGCGATGGCCACACCCTCTGCGGAGCGCGCCGGCCGGCTCATGCGCTCGTTCTGCACGTCGAAGTGTACTTCGCCCAGGCCATTGGCTGGAACGGGCGTCGTCACCACCCCTTCCAGCCCTACCATCTCCGTTTCCGCGATATTGGTGCTGCCGTGCAGCTCGATCAGCAGGCGGCTGTAGAGCGCGGCCACCAGCAGGCTGATCACCGCCGCCGACAGGCCGGCGATCAACAGACTCAGGCGGGCGTCGATGTCGAAGCCTACCGCGGCGATCAGCCCGACCGCGCCGAACACCGCCAGAAAGGCCCCGATGGTGACCGGGCTGAAGATGGTCAGATCGCCCGATCCATCGCCGTCGCCGCCGAGATCGACCTCCGCGCCGCCCTCGGCGCCGCCGAGGCCGCTCAACACCAACGAAGCCAGCGCCAGAAGCAATCCGGCCACCAGCGAGGAAAAATAGATGCAATTCAGGGTCGTAGCATTGGCTGCGTCAAGAAGTCCTGACAAAATGGCCTCCTGTCTGCGGAATGAGCTGCCGCGCCCAGCTTGCGTCAACGATAGTTGACCGCGGCATTATACCCGTGAACGCGCGGTTGGTCAATCAGACGGGGGCAGTGCTTGGTGGCGCGCCCACGCTGTGGTATAATCGACGCTCAGCGCCGGGCTGACGCAGCCCGCGTGCAGCATTCAGCCTATCTGGAGGACCTGTCTGTGGCCAAGTCAAGCAAAGGACGCCAGCGCCGTGACTGGCGGCGCACCGTGTTTCTCGTCATCAGCGTCTTGATCGTTCTCTCCATGCTCATCAGCATGGCGGTGGCCTTTGCGCCGCCAGCTACACCCTGACCTTTGAAGCCTGAGGAGCGAGCCCAGCCCGGCGACGTCGCAGACTCCGGGGCCGTCGCCGCCCATACAGCCCGGGAGCAGCGCCGCGGCGCGCTGCTGGCCGGCCTGGCCGTGCTCTTCTTTGCCAGCTCGCCGGTGCTGGTGCGCCTGGCCGATCCGCTCAGCCCCTACGAGAAGACGGCCGGCCGGCTGGCCGTGGCCGCGCTGGCGCTGCTCCTGGTGTTGCGTCTGCGGCGGGAGCCCCTTCGTCTGACCCGGCGTGACCTGCCCCTCTTCGTCGGCATCGGGCTGATCGCGGCGCTGCACTTCGTCGCCTACGTCGCCTCGCTGAACTTCACCACCATCGCCCACTCCCTGGCCATCGTCTACACCGCGCCGATCTTCGTTGCCCTCTTCTCGGCCTGGTTTCTGCACGAGCCGATCCGGCCGCGGCAGTGGCTGGGGGTGCTGGTCGCGGTGTTGGGCGTGGCGATTCTGGCCGGCTTCGACCCCACCTGGAACGCGCGCATGGCCCTGGGTGATCTGCTGGCGCTGGCGTCG
The DNA here is from genome assembly GCA_014879765.1 of Anaerolinea sp. Taxonomy (GTDB): domain Bacteria; phylum Chloroflexota; class Anaerolineae; order JAAEKA01; family JAAEKA01; genus JAAEKA01. Next base: position 3,179 of record JACSRL010000402.1, read on the forward strand.
GCCGTCATGTTTGGGCTCTACTCGGTGGCTGGCCGGCGGCAGCGGGCCAACTACTCCCTCTTCCCCTACGCGATCGCGGTCTACGGGTTGGCCGCCCTGTGGGTGCTGCCCGCGGCCGTGGCCACTTTCACGCCGGCCGGCTACACCCTGGGGCCGCTGCTGGCCGTTCTGGCGCTGGGCCTGGTCCCGCTGGGCGTTGGCCACACCCTCTACAACGCCGCCGTGCGCCACACCCACGCCACCACCGCCAATCTGATCGCCACCCAGGAAGTGACGCTGGGCATCCTGCTGGGCGCGTTGATTCTGGGCGAGCTGCCCAAGCTGAACGAGCTGGCCGGCGCACTGGTGACGCTGCTGGGCATCGCGCTGGTGCTGTTGTAGGTATTTTCCTAATCTATGGCTAACAAACCTGACCCCAATTGCCGCTACTACTATCACGACTATCATCGCGGCCAGGAGACCACTGAATGCCGGCTGCCCAAGAGCCGGGACACCCTGCGCTGGGAACGCAGCGTCTGCGACAGTTGCCCCGTGCCCGACATTCTGCGCGAGACCAACTGCGCGCATCTGGCGCTGGAGGGAACCATTCGCAAACGGCTGCGCGTCAAGCTGCACATGGAGGCCTTCGCCATCTGCACCAAACACATGATCCAGCTCAAAGAGGCCGGCTACTGCCCCCAATGCGCGGCCGAGCAGTCAGCCCTCATCGACAGCGCATAGGCGCCGGCACAACCGTCCCAGACTGTGGACGGCAAAGCCGGCCGGTTGAAGCCATGCCAGGCTCTTGACGGCAAGGAGCTTCGCTGGCAGGACTCGGCGACTGCCGAAGTCTGCAGACTAACAGGCCGTTGCCGGAGTTGCAGGAAGTCCTGGGCGCGCTTTGACAAAGCACAGACGGCAGCATATAATAGCGCCCATCTTTTGCTCCGTATTTCGTGCTGCATCGTTGCCCCACCAGACCGAGTCAGACCGTAGAGAACCAGTGGCCTTCACAGCCGGCAGTGTAGCCGGGTGGTTGCGTCACAAGGTTCTTTTGTGGTTTCTACTTTGTCCGGCCTATCGATATCGGTTGGTTCCATTCACGTTCTCTCTAAGGAGGAGAATCCCATGAAGCATGCGAAAATGCTGACGCTGTTGGCGGTGCTGGTCATCGCCTCCCTGGTCCTGGCGGCCTGCCCGGCGGGCCAGGTCGACACCGGCGCCGTCGCCACCCAGGTCGTCGAGGCGGTGCAGACCGCCGCGCCGACCCTGCAGGCCGTCGCCACCGAAGTAGCGCCCATGGTCGAGAAGGCTGCCACCGAAGTGGCCGCTGTGATCCAGCCCACCGCCGCGGTGACTGACACCGCGGCCAGCGGTGAGGATCCCTGCGCCTACGGCGGCATCATCAAGGACATCGTGGCCGTGGACGAGATGACGGTGCGCTTCGATCTGTGCGTGCCCGATCCCGCCTTCCCGGCCAAGGCCGCGGACACCGGCTTCCAGATTCTCCCCTCCGAGTATCTGGAGCGTGCCGCCGGCACCCCCGAGCTGCTGGAGAATCTCGTCGGCACCGGCCCCTACATGCTGAAGGAATGGCGCCGCGGCGACCAGATGATCATGGAAGCCAACCCCAACTACTGGGGTGAGCCTGCCAAGGCCCAGACCCTGGTCTTCCGCTGGACGCCGGAAGCCGCGCAGCGCCTGCTGGAGCTGCAGGCCGGCAGCGTCAACGGCATCGACAACCCCGGTTCGGACGACTTCGCGGTGATCGAGGCCGACCCCACGCTCCAGTTGCTGCCGCGCGCCGGTCTGAACGTGTTCTACGTGGGGATGAACAACACCTATCCCCCCTTCGACAACGAGCGGGTGCGCCAGGCCTTCGCCATGGCCATCGACCGCGATCGCATCGTGGAGAACTTCTACCCTGCGGGCTCCGAGGTGGCAACCCAGTTCATGCCGTCGGGCATCTTCGGCTACAGCAAGGATCTGGACTGGTGGGAGTACAACCCCGAAAAGGCCAAGGAAATCCTGACCGAAGAGGGCGTCTACGGCGCGGATGGCACCTTCAAGACCAAGATCTCCTACCGCGATGTGGTGCGTGGCTACCTGCCTGAGCCGAGCGTGGTGGCCCAGGATATCCAGGCCCAACTGGCTGAGATCGGCGTCATCGTCGATATCAACGTCATGGAGTCGGGCGCCTTCCTGGATGCCTCCGACGCCGGCCAACTGGACGGCTTCCACATGCTGGGCTGGGGCGCCGACTATCCCGACGCCACCAACTTCCTGGACTATCACTTCGGCCGCGGCGCCAGCAAGCAGTTCGGCGCCGGCTCCCCTGAGCTGTGGGAGCTGCTGGAAAAGGCCGCGGTGCTGGCCGATCCGGCCGAGCGCCAGCCGATCTACGACGAGGCCAACGAGCTGATCAAGCAGTTCGTGCCCATGATCCCCGTCGCTCACGGCGCGTCTGCGACTGCCTTCCAGGCCGCCTGCGAGGGCGCCCACAGCAGCCCGCTGACCCGCGAGAAGATGGCCGTCATCGACTGCGGCGGCGACACCCTGGTGTGGATGCAGAACGGCGAGCCGGTCAGCCTCTACTGCTCGGATGAGACCGACGGCGAGACCTTCCGGGCCTGCGAGCAGATGGCCGAGGCGCTGCTGACCTACGAGATCGGCACCACCAACATCGAGCCGGCCCTGGCCGAGAGCTTCGAGGCCAACGAAGACGGCACCTCCTGGACCTTCCACCTGCGCCCCGGCGTGACCTTCCACGACGGCAGCACGCTGGATTCCCAGGACGTGGTGACCTCGTGGACGGCCATGTGGGACGCCGCCAGCCCGCTGCACAAGGGCCGCGTGGGTGACTTCACCTACTTCCAGGCCTACTTCCTGGCCTTCAAGAACGCGCCGCAAGAATAATCCCTTGCCCCAACGCATCCCTGCCCTCCCGTCGTCTGCCCAGGCCGGCGCGGCCGGCCGTTCAACGGCCTGGCCCGCGGCTGCAGGCGGCGGCGAGGAGGCAGGGCGTCTCAACTGACAAGATGGGGCACTGCCCAACGCAGTGCCCCATCTTCAAGTCTGGGTGTTCCGCCGACGGGTGCGAGCAGGTGATCTCGATACGGCGGCCTACTCGATCCACGGATCTCGATACGGCGGCCTACTCGATCCACGGATCT
>JACSRL010000121.1 GCA_014879765.1 Anaerolinea sp.
TTCATGGCGCCATGACCTTGGTCTGCAAGACAAAAACCCGGTTTCTAATGCCGAGCCTGAGCAGTTACGGGTTGGGGTGCATTCAAAACGGATTGGTACCTATTCAGCCGTAGGTGCCGGGCACTTGAATCTACAGCGCAAGTGCCCGGCACCTGAACAGTTACACGGATTGAACCGACGAGACTGCGAACGGCGCCGCATCGGCCGAGTCCTGCCAGCGAAGCCCTTTGCCGCCAAAAACCTGGCATAGTTGCAACCGGCCGGCTTTGCCGTCCGAAGTCTGGGCGTCAACCCGTTCTGAACACATCCGCTATCGAACGGTGCGCATTATACCAGCATGTGTATTATTACACAAACCAAAACAAGCAAGATGCTTGATCCGCACTGCCAGACCCCGCCACAGCTCGCACCCGCCGGCTGAGCAGTTGCGCCGCCGGTTTGCCGCCTGGCGCAGCGCAGTTTATAATGCGCCACGACTATGACGCAGCCCGACTCTCCTTCCACCCTTCCCCCTGAACCCGTTGCGGCGCCGGCCGCGCCCGACCGGGGCTCCTCCGACTCGCTCGCGTTGGCTTTCCTGGTCGCGTGTGGGCTGTTGGCCGCGCCCCTGCTCTTTGCGGCCCGCCTGCCGCAGGGGCTGCTGGCGATCATCGCCCTGGCGCTGCTGGCCGTTTTCGTGGCGCGCGGCCTGCTCACCCGCTCCCTCCTGCCGCGCACAGCCGTCGATTGGCCCAATCTGCTGCTGCTGCTGCTGTTGCCGGTGGGGCTGTGGGCCAGCACCGACCGGGCGACCAGTTGGCCGGTGATCTACAAAGTTGTGGCCGGCTTTGCCATTTTCTACGGGCTGGCCGGGCTGGCCGGCGCCCGCTGGATGCGCACCTTGCCCTGGGCCATGCTGGCCGCCGCGGCCGGCCTGGCGCTGGTGGTCTTGCTGGGCACCAACTGGATGACGGCCAAGCTGTCCTGGATTCCCGACGCCGCCTATGCCCTGCTGCCGCGGCTCTATCTCCCCTGGCGCACCGAGGGCTTCCATCCCAACGTGGCCGGCGCGGCCATCGCCTGGCTTTTCTTGCCGGCCGTCGCGCTGGCGCTCTGGGCCCAGGATCGGCGGCTGCAGTTGGCTGCCGCGGCCAGCGCGCTGCTGCTGGGCCTGGTGCTGTTGTTGAGCCAGTCGCGCGGCGCGTGGCTGGGTGTGTCCTTAGCCCTGCTGGCCATGCCGGTGCTGCGCTATCGCCGCTGGTGGGTGACGGTGGCCGCCCTGCTGGCTGTGGCGCTGGCCATCGGCCTGGTCTGGCGATTTGGCCTGGCGCAGGGGCTCTTCTTCCCTGCGCCAACCGGCGAGGAGCTGGCTGTCAACACCCTGCCGGGCCGGCTGGAGCTATGGACGCGGGCCCTGGTCATGCTGGGGGATTTTGGCCTGTTCGGCATCGGGCCGGGCCAGTTCGAGCAGGTGGTGCTGGTGCTCTATCCCCCCTTCTTCACCGGCCTGCAGGGCAATTTCTTCCACGCCCACAATCTTTTCTTGCAGGCCGCCATCGATTTCGGCATCCCTGGCTTGATCGCCATGACCGCGCTGCTGCTGGGGGTCGGCGCTGCCATCGCAGCAGCCACCCGCCAGTGGGCCGCGATCCCCCAGTCTGGCCGGACTCCGGCAGCCTGGGCCGTCGGGGTCTTCGGCAGCCTGACGGCTTTCGTCATGCATGGCCTGGTGGACTCCCCGCAGGTGGCGCCGCCGAGCTATGTGCTGCTCTTCGCCCTGTTCGGCGCGGGCATGGCCGCCGCGTCGCAGTTGTTGGCCGAACCAGCGGCGGGCCAGACGCCTGAGCCGCCTGCCTGAACCCGCTCTACCCCATGACCGCTCGCCGCGCCCTGCCTCGGATCGAGCCTTTGCTTCTGGGACTGCTGACCGTGGCCGCTTTGGCCCTGCGTCTGTGGGGCTTGGGGGGCCGCCCTCTGCTCTCCGACGAGAGCAGCAGCTTTTACTTCTCCCAACTGCCGCTGGCTACGCTGCTGGGCTCGCTCTGTGATCCCCATCCACCGGGCTACTATCTGTTGCTGCGCGGCGCGGCCGCGCTGGGCCAGAGCGAGAGCTGGCTGCGGCTGCCATCGGCGCTGGCCGGCGCGCTGGCCGTGCCGCTGACCTGGGCCGTGGCCCGGCTGGCAGGAGCAGCCACCCTGCCGCGGACTGTGCGCACTGCTCACTGGCCCGGCCAGGCCGGGCTGCTGGCCGCGGCGCTGGTGGCCTTCGCCCCCCTGGCGGTCTGGTACAGCCAGGAGGTGCGCGCCTATGCCCTGCTCTCGCTGCTGACCCTGGGCATGACCTGGGCAGGGCTGCGCTGGCGTCTGCGGCCAACTCTGCCCGCCGCGCTGGTCTTTCTTGTGCTTGGCTGGCTGGCGCTGTGGACCGAGTATGGCGCGCTGGTCATCCTGGCCGGCCTCAATCTGTTCCTGCTCAGCGGCTGGCCGTGGCGACCCGGCGCGGCCCGTCCGCCCGGCGTGACGCGGCGCTGGCTGGCGCTGCAAGCCGCGTTGCTGGCGCCCTTCGCGCTCTGGTGGCTGCTGTCGGCGCAGCGGCTGGCGTTGAGCCGCATGTCGTACCAGGCTATCTTCCTGGCGGTGCAGGCGCAGGGCCTGGGGCTGGCGTGGACCCCGCAGCAGGCCGGCGCCATGATCCGGGTCATCGTCCTGGCGGCGGCCGCGCTGGGGCTGGCGTTGGCGCTGGCCGTGCGGCAGAGCGGCCGGGTGCGACGCTGGCTGGGCAGCCCGTGGGTAGCTGCCCTCCTGCTGGCGCTGGTGGTGGGGCTGGCCTTGCTGGGCGCGCTGCCCCGCCTCTACACCGTCAAGCGCCATCTCAACGCCCTGCTGCCCTTCGTCTCCATGGCTGCGGCCTGGGCGTTGCTGGCCGGCCGCGATGCGGCCGGCCGCCTGAGCCTGGCGCGCCGCCTGGCGGCCGGCGGCGTCATCGCCCTGCTGCTGGCGTTGAGCCTGGCCATGCCCCGGCTGGCGCCTGAGCCGGCCTGGCGCGCGGCCGTGGCCACTCTGCACGAGCAGTGGCAGCCCGGCGACGCCATCTGGGTGGACGAGCTGGACGCGCCGGTCTTTGCCTACTACTGGGGCGAGGCCCGCTGGGAGGGCTGGCAGCCGCTGCGGGCCCGCGATCTGGCCGCGCTGGAGGCGGTACCTGAGAGACAGCGTGTCTGGCTGGTCGGCAGCATCACCCCCTACCGCGACCTGCGCCAGACCCTGCCGCCGGGCTTTGCCGGCCAGCGGTTCGCCAGTCAAAGCTTCGCCTGGCGCGACCTGGCGCTGACCGCCTACGACGCCAGCGCCGCGCCGCAGCCGGTGATCGATCCGCCGCTGGCGCTGCGCTGGGGGCTGGACATTCTCTCGCCGCTGGATGTCACATGCCAGCCATGATGCCTTGTCCAAACTGGCGCCCTGTGCTAGAATGCGCCCCACAGCCGTGAATTAACCCGTATCACCCGCATTGCTGGGGCCGGTCTCCGACCGTGCCCGCCCGTCACAGGAGAAGGAACCCTGAACCCCACAGAATTAGCCCACAAGATCGTCGACCTGGCCGAGGACAAGCAGGCCGTGGACATCACCCTGCTCGACCTGGGCAAGGTTTCCGTGTTGGCCGACTATTTCGTCATCTGCACGGCCGAGAGCAGCCGGCAGACCATCGCGATCCTCGACTCCGTGGCCGCCGAGCTGAAAAAAGCTGGCGTGTTGCCGCTGCATCCGGCCGAAGGGGACCCCACCGCCGGCTGGACGTTGCTGGACTACGGCGACGTGGTGGTACACGTCTTTGATGCAGCCACGCGCAGCTTCTACAATCTGGAGCAACTGTGGAAGGACGCGCCGGTGGTGCTGAAGATGCAATAGGGCGGGGCCCGCCGGCTGAGCCGTTACCCCTGACGAAAAAAAGCAGTGGGTGTGCAGGACAAGCTGCACACCCACTGCTTTTTTTACTTCCTGGCGGCGGGTTCTCTACTCATAGATCCAGCCATCGATCACCCGCTGGTAGCTGAGCAGCTCCCCTTCGGCGAACCAGAGCGCCAGCTCCTGGGCGGCGGTTTCGGGGCCGTCGGAGCCGTGTACCAGGTTGAAGCCGATGTCCATGGCAAAGTCGGCGCGGATGGTGCCGGGTGCGGCCTTGCCAGGGGCCGTGGCGCCCAGGGTGGCGCGCGTGATGGCGATGGCGTCCTTGCCCTCCAGGGCGATGACCACGACGGGGCCGGAGGTGATGAACCGGATCAGGCCGGCGAAGAAGGGCTTGCCTTCATGCACGGCGTAGTGTTGCCGCGCCAGCTCATCGCTGACCTGGATCAGCTTCATGCCGGCGACGCGCAGGCCGCGGCGCTCCAGGCGGGTGATGATCTCGCCGATCAGGCCACGTTGAATGGCGTCGGGCTTGAGGATAACGAGGGTGCGTTCCATGAGATGCTCCTTGGGGATTTTTTGACTGTTGCGTGCAGGGAACTCGGAAGCCGCATTTTAGCACGACCTGGCGCGGTCGGCAAAGAAACGTCTGTGGGCTTTGCTGGCTCGGTCGGCCCCTGCCGGGGTGCTGCGCAAAGACCGGCCAGAGCACCACAAGCTATTGTTGAACTGTTCCCCCGGTCTTGCCGCGTCAGAGGGCGTGCGCCTGGCGCACTTGGGCCAGCAGGCTGCTGGCATCGCGCTCCTCCCACGGGCAGGGGCCCAGGGGATCGTCGAGCTGCGGGCTGTGGCCGCTGAGCTGGCGCAGGGTGTTGCGCACCGCGTGGGCCAGCACCTCCAGATGATAGCCCCCCTCCAGCGTGAAGACCACGCGCCCCGCGCACAGCTCGTCAGCCAGCGCCAACAGCCGGGCCACCAGCGCGGCATAGCCGGGGATGCTGAGCTGCATGCTGGCCAGCGGATCGTTCCAATGGGCGTCGTAGCCGGCCGAGACCAGGATCAGCTCCGGCTGGAAGCGGCGGGCGGCCGGCGCCAGGATCGTGTCGAAGGCCGCGGCATAGCCGGCATCGCCCACGCCGGCCGGGAAGGGGACGTTGACAGTGGCGCCCGCGCCGGCGTCACGGCCGGTCTCCCGCCAGTGGCCAGATCCGGGGTAGTAGGGATATTGATGCGTGCTGAAGAAGAGCACGCTGCCATCCCCGTAGAAGGCGTCCTGCGTGCCGTTGCCGTGGTGTACGTCGAAATCGACGATCAGCACCCGCTGGATCCCATGCTCAGCCTGAGCCGCGCGCGCGGCGATGGCCACGTTGTTGTAGAGGCAAAAGCCCATAGCGCGCTCAGGGGTGGCATGATGGCCGGGCGGCCGCACCAGGGCGAAGCCGTTGGCTGCCCGGCCCTCCAGCACCGCGTCCACCAGGTTGCATAGCCCGCCGGCGGCCAGCCGGGCGGCCTGCTCCGAATCGCTGCCCACGTAGGTGTCGGCGTCCAGGTGGGTGTTGCGCTGGGCGGCCCGCGCCACCGTGGCCAGGTGCCGGCGGCTGTGGACGCGCAGCAGTTGCGCATCGCTGGCCGGCGTGCTGGGGCTTTCGTGCAGCGCGGCCAGGATGCCGTCCCCTTGCAGCAGCTCCCAGGTTCCCGCCAGCCGCTGGCGATTCTCGGGATGGCCCGGCAGATGGTGGCGCAGGTTGAAGGGGTCGTAGCAGTAGGCGGTGGTCATGGGCGGAGGGGAACTGGGGGAGCTCGGAGGAACTGGGAGGAGCTCGGAGGAACTCGGAGGAACTGGGGGAGCTCGGAGGAACTCGGAGGGGCAACTGTGGCTGGCTGGCGTTGGGGCGGCAAGCGAAAAGCTGGGAGAACGCGTGCGTTCTCCCAGCTTTGTGATGGTTATGCCGGAGCGGCTAGACCATGGAGATCGGCGCCCGCTTGCTGCGGCGGATGACAAAGCCCATGGAGGCCAGCAACACCAACGAGACGACGATGCTGATCAGCATGTCGTCCTTGTAGGTCACGATGATCGGCGCTATGATCAGGCTGATCAGGTTGATCACCTTGATCATGGGGTTGAGGGCCGGGCCAGCCGTGTCCTTCAGCGGGTCGCCGACGGTGTCGCCCACCACGGCCGCCTTGTGACGCTCAGAGCCCTTGCCCAGGTTGTTGGCCGGGTCGCGCGGCTCGTCCTCGACCACCTTCTTGGCGTTATCCCAGGCGCCGCCGGCGTTGGACATGAAGACCGCCAGCAGTTGGCCGGAGAGGATGACGCCGGCCAGGAAGCCGCCCAGCGCCTCGACTTGCAGCGCCAGCCCCACGGCGATGGGCGCGGCCACGGCCAGCCAGGCCAGGTTGACCAGTTCCTTCTG
>JACSRL010000252.1 GCA_014879765.1 Anaerolinea sp.
GAGCTGCCAGTTGGAGGGCGGCCAGCCGCAATGCTCGGCCGGCGGGGTGCGGCTCTTTCGCAACGATCAGGGGGTGCTGAACGTCGGCGCGGTCTGGCAGGGTCTGGCGGATGAGACCATCTCCAGCCTGGCCTGGGGCGACGTGGACGGCGACGGCTTTTTGGACCTGGCCGTGGGCGCGGGGGAGAGCTGCGGCCGCGATGAGCAGGGCAATCTGATCTGCCGCGATGGGGTGGCGGTCGTGCTGCCCAACGTCAGCCAGACGCTGACCAGCGCGACGGCTGCTGCGCCATCGCGCGGCCTGTCGACCGAGGCCGCGTGGCGCGTGCCGGCGCCGCAGGACACCAGCGCGCTGGCCTGGGGCGACGTGGACAACGATGGCGACCTGGATCTGCTGGTGGCCGACCGCCGCCAGCGGCTGCGTCTCTACGTCAATCAGGGCGGCGTGTTGGCGGCTCAGCCCGCGTGGGAGTCGGAACAGACGGCCGAGACGCGCAACCTGGCCTGGGGCGACTACGACGGCGATGGCGACCTGGACCTGGCCGTTTCCAACCAGGACGAGGCGGTGCATCTTTACCGCAACCAGGGCGGGCAACTGAGCGCCAGCGCGACCTGGACCGCGCGCGAGACCAACCGCAACGCCCGCCTGGCCTGGGGCGATGTGGACAACGACGGCGACCTGGACCTGGCGGTCAACGGCGACCAGGCCGCCCGCCTTTATCTGAACGACCATGGCCTGTTGGACCCCAGCGCGGTCTGGACGGAGACCGAGCGCAGCGGCGGCGGGATGGCCTGGGGTGACGCGAACGGCGACGGCGCAGCCGACCTGCTGGCCGGCGGCGTGCTCTTTCACAATCTGCTGGGGGAGCGGCTGGCCGCGGTTGGCGCGCCCAGGCTGGCGGCGCAGACGCCCGCCGGCAGTCTGGCCGGCGGGCCGCCGGCGCTGATCGGCCCGCAGACCGAGGTGTCGGTCACCTTCACCCTGAGCAACGGCGTGCCCGGTCGCCTGGCTGACGTGCGCGCTTTCTACTCGCTCAACGGCCCAGGCGCTTGGCGGCCAGCGACCCCCGCGGCCGGCGTCCAAAGCGCGGCGCTGTCCAGCGGCCAGCACGTGTTCGTCTGGGACACGGCGGCCGATGGGCTGATGGGACGCAGCGACAACGCGGTGCTGCGGTTGACCGCGGCGGCCCGGCCGCTGGTGCAGCCCAACATGGCCGCGGCGCGCGCCACCTTCGGCGCCAGCGGCGCGGCCACCGGGCCATTCCCTGTGCGCGGCGCCCAGGTGCGCGTTCTGGATCGGGCCAGCGGCCAGCCGGCGGCCGGCGCGCTGGTCTTCCGGCTGCCCGCAGGCCAGGTGGCCGGCGCGCAGCCGCTGGGCAGCGGGCGCGGCCCCTATCGCACCGACGTCAACGGCTATTTGCAGGGCCGCGGCCAGATCAGCGCCGACGACACTCTGGTCGCGCTGCTGCCCATCACCCACACCCGCACGGTCACCACGGCCTATACGCTCTTCTACACCAGCGCCGAGCCCATCAGCACCACCCTCGACGCCTCGACGGCGGTCAGCGATACGCTGCTGAGGGAGCTGTTCGTCTCCCCGGACAACCCGCTGCTGCTCTTCGACCTGAACGTCTCACTGGAGTGGGACGCGACCGGCGATCCCGATTTCCTCGCGCAGTTGCAAGAGGCCTTCCAGCGCGCGTCGGAGGTGCTGTACGATCTGTCCAACGGCCAGATGGCGCTGGGTCGGGTGCGGGTTTTCCAGAACAAGGAGCAGTGGCTGACCTCGGACGTGCAGATCTACGCCAGCAACCGGGTGCGGCCACGCGCCAGCATGGGCGGTATCGTGCAAAGAACGCTGGACGAGCGGGATCGTGACGGCGCTCTCATTGCGGGCGCCTACAATCCGGGCGCGATCCGCATCGGGCCGGTGTGGGACCCCTTTGGCCAGAGCCGGGCCGACCTGGGGCGCGACTGGTGGCGGGCCTTTGCCCATGAGCTGGGCCACCAACTGCTCTTCCTGCCTGACAACTACCTGGGCTATCGCACCGGCCCGGACGGCAGCATCGTCGACGTGATTAGCGTGGACTGCGCCGGCAGTGTGATGACCACGGCCTACGATGACGCCTACAGCGAATTCGACGATTTCAGCGCCCCGCGCTATTACCGCCAGGATGCTGACGGCCGGACGGTGGCGGCGTGGCCGGGTGAATGCCGCGACACCCTGGCCGCCCACACCACCAAATACTCCGACTGGGAGATGATCCAGCGCCACTATCCCATGGTGAACCGGCCGGGGGAGCAGGCCAATCCCGGCCCGGCCGCGCTGCCGCTGGCCGTCACCCAGGTGCAGTTCGTGCAGCCGGCCAGCGCCGGCACAGCCCTGCCGGCGCGCTTCTTCGATCTGCGCAATGCGGCCGACGGCGGCCGCATATCGGTGGCGCAGGGCCAGGCCTTCCTCTTCCAGACCCATGGCACCCCAGAGCTCAGTGACGACACGGTGGTTGCGCTGGGCGCCACGGGACGCAGCGACTCCATCAGGGTGCGCGGCGCGATGAACGGCGACCGCGTCTGCGTCTTCGACAACAGCGGGGACGCGGCGCTGATCGGCTGCGCCGAGGGCCTCTCCGCGCTCTCCACCTCGATCCCCATCGCGTCGGTCGATGGCTGGCAGCCCAACGTTCAGGTGCGACCGGTGGTGATCCCCGCGCTGGCGATCAGCGTGACCAACGCCGCGGGCTGGGCTGAGCCGCTGATCCAGGTGCTGGCGAGCAGCGGCCAAGTGTCGGCGACGGTCAAACAGGCGCCGGAGCTGGGCCTGGCCACGGTGCGCTGGACGCCGGAGGAAGGCGGCGAGGGGTTCACGGTGGTGCTTTCGGGGACTAATACCCTGTCGACCACCGGCCCCGCGCTGGATGCCTGGCTGTACAGCGGCGGGTCGGCGGCCATCGCGGTCAGCCAGCCGGCCGCGCCCGGCCAGCCCGCGGTGATCCAGATCGCCCGTCCGGGGCTGGCCATCACCGTGACGCAGCCCATCTCCGCCGATCAACGCCTGCTGGCGCAGGTTCTGCCCGGCTACCAGGTGGGCGCGCGGGCCTACGCGCCGTCTGCCGTGGCCCTACCGGTGGCCGATGGCGCGGGGAAGCTATTCCATGCCCAGGTGGCGCTGGACTATCCGGCCTACACCGGCATCGTGCGCACCTGGGTGGAGAGGGCCGCGGCCGGCGATGCTGCGGGAGAAACGGACGCGGCCTGGGTCAAAGAGCTGCGCGAGGCGGTGAGCCGGTTCTATCTCAAGGCCAGTCGCACGCCTGATGGCGCCTACCTCTGGGGTGATACGGCCGTCACGCTGACCCCCAGTTGGCCGCGCAAGCTGGCCCTGGTGCGGACGCTGGCCCGGCATCGCCAAAGCCAGCCCGACAACGGGGCGGTCGGGGCTTTCTCCCTGGATCAACTGGCCGCGCGGATCGATCCGCTGGGGCTGGGCACCGACGACCGCGCGCTGCTGGGCACCGATGACCGCGCGCTCTTGGGCACCGATGACCGCGCCCTGCTGGGGACGGATGACCGCGCGCTCTTGGGCACCGATGACCGCGCCCTGCTGGGGACGGACGACCGCGCGTTGCTGGGCACCGATGACCGCGCCTTGTTGGGTGTGGACTTCTGGGCGGGGCTGTGGACCGATGACCGCGCCCTGTTAGGGACGGATGACCGGGCGCTGCTGGGGACGGACGACCGGGCGTTGCTGGGCACTGACGACCGCGGCTTGCTCTGGACCGATGACCGGGCGCTGCTGGGCACCGACGATCGGGCGCTGCTGGGCACCGATGACCGGGCGCTGTTGGGCGCCGATGACCGGGCGCTGTTGGGCACCGATGACCGCGCCCTGCTGGGAACCGACGACCGCGCGCTGCTGGGAACCGACGACCGGGCGCTGCTGGGCAGTGACATACGCGGCCTCTACGCCAACAGCCGGGCGCTGGGCGCGCCCATGTCCTCCGAAGACGGCGGCGTGACCATCTTCAACCGCACCGCCGCGCTGACGGGCGACGCGGGCGTCCAGTCGCTGGAGGCGCTGCCCAAGCCGCCCGGCCTGCCGGCCTGGCTGAGCTCTGTGGGCCAGGCCTATCGCTTCGTGGCCTCCGACGACGCGCCGCGCAGCATCGAATTTGCCTACTACCAGCGCGAGGTTCCCGAGGGCTATGAGCACACGCTGACCATCTACTATTCCCCCGACGAGGGCGCCACCTGGACCCGCCTGCCCACGCAGCGCGACCCGGCCGAGAACCAGGCCACGGCCAAAGCCGACCGGTCGGGCCTCTACGTCCTGGCCGCGGGGGTGGAGATCCCCTTCTACACGGCTGGCTGGAATCTGTTCGCCTACCCCGTGCCCATGGACCTGCCCATCGAAGAGGCGCTGGCCTCGCTGGACGGCAGCCAGACCGGCCGCGGGGCCGGCTGCTGCTACACCACGGTCTACGGCTTTGACGCGGCCGAGCCGGGCGCGCCCTGGACGGTGTACGATCGCCGCCTGGGGCCAGAGCAGGCCTGGGCCAACGACCTGCACGAGCTGCGCTTCGGCCAGGGCTACTGGATCAACGTCACCGAGCCGATCACGCTGGTGCTGAAGGTGGGGACGGCGGCGCCGCTGATCCAGGCGCCGGTCGCGCTGCTGGCCAACCCCGTCAGCCGCACGCCGCCAGCCGTCTACTTCGGCGAGATCCAGGGGGATGCAGGGGCAGCGCAGTCGCCGCCCCCGACGCTGACCGCCACGGTGGACGGCGCGGCCGGCTGCGGCGCGGCCACGGTGGTCTACGACGAAAACGGGCTGGGACGCTACATCATCAAGGTGGACGCGGCCGATGCAGGGCCGCTGGCCGGCTGCGGCGGGCCGGGCAAACAGGTGACGCTGCGCCTGGGCGACCAGGTGATCGCCGAGCATCTGGCCTGGGACAACGCGCGTCAGGCTCCGCCGGCCGCGCTGCCGAGCGTGTCTGTTGCCTCCCCCGGCGAAGCGATCCGCGTGGGTGGGCAGGTGCAGGTGGTCTACGTCGGGGCCAACCTGCGCCGCTCGGCCGGCTATCTGGACAAGCCCGACGACGACGTGGTGGCCGGCGTCCGGTCAGGCGACCGGGGGGAGGTCATCGCCGGCCCGATGGCGGCCGATGGGCTGCGCTGGTGGCAGGTGCGCTTTGAGTCGGCCACCGGCTGGATCGCCGAGAGCACCGGCGCCGGCACGCGCCTGCTGCGCGCCAGTCCATAGAATGACCAGCCGTCCACGAACCTTCGGCCACGAATGCACGAATGCCACGCGCCGTAATTCGTGCATTCGTGGATGGCGCCTGTGGATTGCCCGGCTGCGGCACGATGGGGTTGGGGCGGCCGTCCACGAATGGGGCCACGAATGCACGAATGCCACGCGCTGTAATTCGTGCATTCGTGGTGCGCCAGCATTCGTGGATGGCGTCTGTGGATTGCCCGGCTCCGGCACGATGGTGAAGGGTGATCTGCCTGCTGCTCAAGTTGGGCCGCGGCAACAGTCTCTGTTTGTGCTCTCGGTTGCTGACCTGCTCCTGCACCTTCGGGGCAGGCCAAGGTTCTCCGGTTAGCGGGTTGGCGGGCAACCAAGCTCTTGATGAGACTTATCGATGCAAATTGTACCACTCTCAGTCTGAGACTACTCTTCGGTGCCATTCAACGATCGCCATAAAGACACTTGCAAGTACTAAGCTAAGAACAACCTCCAACGCTCCACTAAAATGCGTGGATATCCACCAAGCTGCTACGCCCAAAAAGGCTCCTATTGCCCATGTCAAAATGGTGGGTAGACCCTTGAAGTGTGACCATATCAGTGTGAGCGCCATGCATGCCATAACCCCAACGGTTGCTGACCACAGATAATCTTGCAACATAGGTATAATCCTCTATGGCCCGATTCGAGTCCGGTCGATGTACGGATTAATTTCCATCATTCCCGGCCATCCTGTCGAGTAGTTGTTCGGAGCTTGATAGGTAGCTATAACGCTTCCGATCGCGACGTTTAGTACTCCAACCATCAGACCGCCGCCAAATGAAAGACCGAGCGAAGTCTTGATGGCCGCAGGTACCACCAAGTTCGAAGCGACCCCCACGGATTCCGGCAAGTTCAGTGATTTTGCCATTACGGCGCTCACACTTGACCATTGCCAGTCACCAACTTGTTGGTTAACCATTTGGGCACCCAAGTATGTTGGCTGAATCCTGCCGTTGACACGTCTGGCGTAGTCAAACACCGGCGCAATCACCGTATTGGGT